>JAUVUS010000290.1 GCA_030600865.1 Bacteroidales bacterium
ATGTGGATAACAAGGAAAATCTAAAAAAAATACTCAAAGTATTAAATCAATTAGCAGAAGAATACCATGTACCGATCATAGTATCAACACACCCTCGCACCCGCAAGCGTCTTGAAGTGCTAACGGCTAAAAGCAAAAAGCTAACGGCCAACGACAAAATACAGTTCCTCAAGCCCTTCGGTTTCTCCGATTACATCCATCTGCAACAGAACGCCCTATGCACCCTATCCGACAGCGGAACCATCAGCGAAGAAAGCGCCATGCTCTCCTTCCCTGCTATTAGTTTACGCCAAAGCATGGAACGCCCCGAAGCACAGGATGCCGGAACCATTATCTTAACAGGTTTCGAACCCGAAATTGTGCTAAGTTCTATCAGAACAATAATAAAAGAACATGATCAGCTCAAAGCTCGTAGCTCTCCCGATAGCTATCGGGACAAAGCTCCTGTTGACTATACCATTACCGACACATCCTGGCGGGTACTAAAACTCATTTTAGGAAATACCGGATTAAGCAATAAATGGTGGGGAATTAATGAACAAGATAAAAGTAAAAAGATAAAAAATGTGTCACCCTGAGCCTGTCGCACTTCTCTCTTGCGAAGCAAAACGGTGTAATGTGAAGTATTAAAACAAAAACAATTACTATTAACAAATCACACTCAACCATTCACCAATCACTAATTTATGTTTATCGAACAAAAAAGACGGTCAATTGTAAAAACCATTTCTTGGAGAATTTGGGCAACCATTACTACCATTGCACTGGTATTTTTATTCGTAGGAGAATTAAAAATTGCCCTTTCAATCGGAATTTTTGAAGTATTTTTAAAAATGGTCTTATATTTTTTCCATGAACGCTTTTGGAATAAAATAAAATTTGGCGAAAAAGAAATTAAACCTTCCGTAATATGGTTCACAGGATTATCTGGCTCAGGTAAAAGCACTTTATCAGAAGCTCTTTATCAAACACTTAAGAAAAAAGGCTTAAAAGTGGAGCATTTAGATGGAGACTCCATTAGAGATATTTTCCCTAAGACAGGCTTCTCAAAAGAAGAAAGAAACAGACATATTCGAAGAGTAGGTTTTTTAGCAAGCAAACTAGAAAATAATGGAATCACTGTTATTGCTTCATTCATATCTCCATATCAAGAAACCCGCGATTTTGTGCGAAATTTATGCAGTAACTTTATTGAAGTGCATGTTGCTACTCCTCTTGAAGTTTGTGAAGAAAGAGATACAAAAGGGCTTTATAAAAAAGCCCGTAAAGGAGAAATCAAACAATTTACGGGAATCGACGATCCTTACGAAATACCAGTAAATCCTGAATTTTCAATAGATACTTCAAACTTTACTATAGAAGAATCTGTGAATAAGGTGTTGAAGTATTTAAATATGAAAAAATAACACATGACTATATCAATAACACTTAGCGATTATTAAAACTAATTTCACTCATTGAAAATTAAACAAACAATTACAAACTTCTTTACAAAAGGACACGAAAGAAGTATTCTGGCTAAAAAGCATATTGCCTATTCATTGTTTTTAAAAGGAATAAGCATTATCGTTGGTCTTGCTTTCGTTCCTTTAATTTTAAATTATTTAGATGCTGAACGTTATGGAATATGGTTAACACTTAGCTCAATTATAACTTGGTTTTCGTTTTTTGATATAGGGCTTGGAAATGGATTGCGAAATAGGTTCGCAGAGGCTTTATCGAATAACAACCACAATTTAGCACGAATTTATGTGAGCACTACGTATGCTATACTAGGAGTTATATTTATTCTTATTATAGTTATATTTTTACTAATTAATCCATTGTTAGATTGGCAAATGATATTAAATACTACCGTTGTAGAAACGAAAGAATTGGCTATAGTTGCACAAATTGTATTTGTTTTCTTTATTTTAAGGTTTTTCTTTAAACTAATAGGTACTATTTTAATGGCAGATCAACGTCCAGCTATAAATAATGCTTTTGGACCTATTGGAAATATACTAGCTTTATTAATAATTTTTATTCTTACAAAGTCTACAGAGGGATCCCTTATAATCTTATCCGCTGTTTTAAGTATTGTACCCGTAATTGTACTAGTTATTGCAACCTTCCTTTTCTTTTTTAAAGATTATAGAAAGTATGCACCCTCATTTAAATATGTAGATTTATCAAAATCAAAAGAATTATTAGGCTTAGGTTTTAAGTTCTTTTTTATTCAGATTGCCTCTATCGTTTTCTTTTCAACCACAAATTTCTTAATAGCTCAGTTCTCAAATCAGGAATCAGTAGCAGCATATAATGTTGCATATAAATACCTGTTTATTGTAAATATGGTTTATGGTATTATTCTTGCACCTTTTTGGTCTGCAGTAACCGATGCTTTTTCTCGTAAAGACTATATTTGGATAAAAAAAAGTTTGAGAAAATTGAATATTTTATCCGGAATAATGGTATTAGCCTTACTTGGAGCACTTTTAATTAGTCCTTATGTTTTTAAATTGTGGATTGGTGACAAGTTAGTTATACCATTTTCGCTAAGTTTAGTAATTACCCTGTATCTAATGCAAAAGGTTGTAACAGCTCCCTTCTCTATGTTTATTAATGGATTGGGTAAACTAAAATTAGGACTTTATGTAGTTACTGTTAAATTAATACTTTTTATACCATTGGCATATATATTAGGTAAGAAGTATGGAGCATTGGGAATAGTATTTTCATTATTATTGATGCAGATTATATCATTGATTATTGGACCAATTCAGGTATTCAAAATTATTAATCAGAAAGCAAATGGAATTTGGAATGAATAATAGTAACGTAATTTTCCGAGAAAATTCGCAATTTTTTTTCTATTACAATAAATATTATTTAAATTAAACTCTTAGATTATAAGAACTATGGATTATAAATATCTCAAAAAATATATATTAAAAAGGATTGGAATACTTTTTCGTAAATTTATTATAACACCTTTCACGAAGCTTATTGTTGAAATCGTTTTTCCTTTCGTGAAAGATAAAATCAAAGTGAGTCTTATTATTGCCGGTAGTCAAAAATCAGGCACAACAGCTATCTATCATTATTTAAAACAGCATCCAGAATGCCAAAGTAGCAAGAAAAAAGAATTAGATTTTTTTGTTGTTGATAAGTACTACCAAAGAGGTGTTGATTGGTATCATAAGCAATTTCAATTTTTAAGGTCAAAAATCAATACAACGCTTTTTTTTGAGTCTTCTCCTGATTATTTATTTAGACCAAAAAGTTTGAAAAGAATATACGAATATGATAATAATATGAAAATAATTATTCTCTTACGAGATCCTGTTTCCAGAGCTTATTCAGCATATAATATGTGGTTGCAAATGAGAGAAACAGGAGCTAAACATATATGGAAATATATTATTAATCGCGAATCGGAGAATGAAGAGAGCCTTAAAAATGCAAAAGAGATATTATTTGGTAAAGAAATTATTTCGTTTGAAACTTGGGTTGAAAGGGAGATATTATTAATAAATAAAAAAGTAGAATATTCATTTCCATATTTTATCGGGCGTGGGCTTTATTATTATCAAATTTTAGACTGTTATAGATATTTTCCAAAAAAACAAGTATTAATTTTATTTGATAAAGAACTGAAAGACAACAAGTTTGCTGCCTTGAATAAACTCTATAATTTTTTAAAGATTGAGCGTATAGATAGTAACATATTAAATTTGGAAAATTTTCATAGTAGAAGATATGCAAATAAGTTGAGTTTAGAAACAGAGGAAAAATTAAGAGAATTTTATTTGCCGCATGACCTGAAGCTTTCAGAATTAATCAAATCAGACTTGTATTGGTTAAAAAAGAATTAATTATGAAAAACAGTAAAATATATGTAACACAACCCTCTTTACCTGATTTAAAAGATTTTATTCCTTATCTAGAAAAAATTTGGGAGAATAAGATTTTAACAAATGGAGGACCTTTTCATCAACAACTAGAAACAGAGCTTGCTAAATTCCTTGGTGTTAAATATGTTTCTCTTTTTGCTAATGGAACTTTAGCTTTGTTAACTGCTTTGCAAACGTTAAAAATTACAGGTGAAGTTATAACTACACCATATAGCTTTGTTGCAACAAGCAATACACTCTGGTGGAATAATTTAAAACCCGTTTTTGTAGATATTGAACCAACTTATTGCAATATAGATCCCGAAAAAATTGAAGCGGCAATTACGCCACAAACATCTGCTATTTTACCAGTACATGTTTACGGAAATCCTTGTAATGTTGAAAGAATTCAGAAGATTGCCGATACTTATGGATTAAAAGTAATTTACGATGCGGCTCATGCATTTGGTAATAATTATAAAGGACAATCGGTTTTAAATTTTGGCGATTTATCAATTCTAAGTTTCCATGCTACCAAAGTTTACAATACAATGGAAGGAGGAGCC
>JAUVUS010000031.1 GCA_030600865.1 Bacteroidales bacterium
CTGTCGGATATTAAACGGGAAATGATTAGCGGAAGTAAATCCATAAATCATATATTATTTGTTAATGAATACGCATATCTTTCTTGCGGCTTTGGGATTGTTGTTATAAATATCGAGAAAAGGGAAGTAAAGGAAACATATTATATTGGTGACTTAGGAAGTCTTGTGCATGTTAATCAATTAGTTCTGAACAATGATTCTTTATATGCAGCAACAAACGAAGGCGTTTTTATTGCAGATTTTACAAACCCTAATCTTGTTAATTATTCTAATTGGCAATTAATAACTGAGATTCCAAATTATACTTCAAAGTTTAATTCTATATATGTAAATGATGGCAAGATGCTGGTTAATCAGGTTAATGAATCATTTAATGATATTGTACACTCGTACGATGGGGAAACATGGACAACATTTATTAACGATTATAATTCTATACGTGAAATAAAAAATGCAAACTCATCTGTACTGGTAGTTACTAATAGAAATATTTTAATCTATAATACAAGTTTTGTTTTTCAAGATTCAATATCACAATCGGATATCCCAAATTTTAATCCCTACGATGTTGTTTTAAGCGAGGACAATATTTATTGGATTGCTGATAAAGGGAAGGGTTTAGTAAAGTATCATGGTGGTAGCACTGAGGAAATAATGCCAAACGCTCCTTATTTACCAGATGCTTTTTCCATTGATATTGATAATAACAGAGTTTTAGTTACTGCCGGAGGATTAACACCTGCTTGGGGTAATGCTTTTCTTAATGGAGCTGTATTTTCATTCGAGGCTGAACAATGGCGAACAACTATTAATTATGATGCTCCGGATTATATTACAATAAAAATTGACCCATATAATAGCGATCACTTTTTTGCCGGGAGTTGGGGTGGCGGCCTGATCGAATATAGAAATAATGAGATAGTTGAAACATACAAAGAACATAATAGTACTTTACAAACAATTATTTCAGGAGCAGATTTTTATCGTATAGGAGGCATTGCTTTTGATAGTGATAATAATTTATGGGTAACTAATTCGAGTGTTGAAAATCCAATTTCTGTAAAGCAAAGTAATGGAGATTGGGTAAGTTTTAATTACGATGAAAAAATTAGTAACATATTGGTCGGTGATATAATAGTAACTGAGAATGACCACAAATGGGTGATATTGCCTTCTGGTAATGGTTTGTTTGTTTTTGATAATAATCAGACTATTGATAATGAAAATGACGATTTGTTTAAGAAACTGAGCATTGTTGATGAAAATGGGAAAATTATTTCTAATAATGTGTACTCAATTGCAGAAGATTTAGATGGTGATATTTGGGTTGGAACAGATCAGGGAATTGTAGTTTATTATAATCCCGAAAATGTATTTGAAGATGCCGGTTTTCATGCGCAACGAATTAAACTCACGGAAGGAGAAGAAACGGGTTATCAAAAAACACAGGTAATTACATCAATTGCAATTGATGGTGCTAATAGAAAATGGTTAGGAACTCAAAGTTCTGGTGTGTATCTTGTTTCAGAAGATGGAACAGAGGAAATAAATCATTTTACAGAAGGAAATAGTCCATTACTATCTAACCGGATTAATGACATTGGGATTAATCATGAAACCGGTGAAATATTTTTTGCAACCGATAAAGGATTGATTTCTTATCGAGGTTCGGCTACAATGGGTAGCGATGAGTTCCGAGATGTATATGTTTATCCTAATCCTGTTCGCGAAAATTACGATGGAGATATTACCATAAGAGGACTGGTTTCTGATGTTAATGTTAAGATAACCGACATAAGTGGGAATATTGTGTATGAAACCACTGCCGAAGGAGGACAGGCAACATGGAATGGTAAGAATTTTTCGGGGAGCAGAGTTAGCACAGGGGTTTATCTGGTATTCTGCTCAAACGAGGATGGTTCAAAAACTCATATTACTAAACTCTTATTTATAAAATAAAAAATCCGCTCAATTTGAGCGGATTGCATTTATACAAGCTTAAACTTTATGGATTTATTTTTAAACTACCCCATGTATTTTTAAGGTCAATGCTAATATTAGTTTCAGGAGTTTGTGCTTTGTTATTAATCATAATAGATTTTACGCCAACTTGTTCCTTCAAATAATCTGATAATTCTTTATAAGTAACATCTCCTTTTGTATCCTGAAGCTTCTTAAGCAGAAAATAGGTAAACATTCCATGTTGTTTTTCTTTATGCGGCAACGAAGACTGATCACCACTACTTGCTGCGAAAACAACCATGTTACCTCTAAAAATATTTTCTTTGGGTTTTACTTTTACACCACGTGCCGCAACTAATCCCTGATTACGAGCACCGCCACTGAAACAGGCATCTAAAAACACGGTAACCCGCAAGGTTGGATATTCAGTTAACTTGGCATAAACATCGCTTAATTTTAATGCAAAATCAAGATCGGAACCACTTACATCAACGGGAATTAAATATGGTTCTTGTGTCTTTTCATCAGGGAACCCATGTCCTGCGTAATAAAAGAAAATTTCCGCTTTCCCATTAGTAACGTTTGCAATCATGTTAATTTTATTAAGATCACGATGCATTTGAATAGCTCTTGCATTTATGTTGAAAATGATATTTTCTTCAGGAATACCCAACACATGAATTGCATATTGTTTAAATATCTCGGCATCACGTTCAGCAAAATCAACATCAGATTCAGATCTTAAGTTTGTTTGGTATGAGCTGTAATCTTCGTTCCCAACTATTAAGGCATATCGGTTTGCATTAGGTTTTATTCCCATAGATTTAATCTGATCAACATCAATAATCGCAGGAGCGACTACAACCGGAGTTGTAAAAGTAGTAACAGGAACTGTATATGGAGTTTTTGCAGGTTCGGTTTTTGTCTGTACAGGAGTTTCAGTTACATACGCAGTAGTTTTCTTTTCTGTATAAGTATTCTGAGCGATCTGTGTGCTGGCAATGCCCAGATTGGATATATCCCAAATATTTAAATCATAAGTAAAATCGGATGTAATAATTCTTTTGCCATCAGGACTAAAATTAGCGGCTATTACTTTGTCCCTTTGCCTTTCGGAAGCATAGAGCATTTTGCCGGTTTTAACTTCCCAAAGAATAAAGAACTTGTCGTATCCTCCACTTAATAAATATTGGCCATCACCACTAAAAGTAATGTATTGTAATATATGTTTATGTCCAAGAAGGCTTTTTTGTAAAATTCCATTTTTCCAAATATTTATCTTTTTATCATCACCACCACTTGCCAGTATTTGTCCATTAGGACTATATGCTACATTTCTAACCCAGCCATGGTGTGCCTTTGGTATTGTGCGAATTTCAGTACCTCCGGGGATACTCCATTCTTTTATAGTTTGATCTGCACCACAGGATGCAAGTTTTTTTCCATCAGGACTAAAAGTAACTGACGAAACCTGGTCGCGATGACCTTTCAAATCACGAATAAAAATACCTTGATTTAAATCCCAAAGTTTTACCATTTTATCAATACTTCCTGTAGCAATATATCTTCCATCAGGACTAATATCTAAAGAAAGGATATGATCGCGATGACCTTTCATTTCGCGAACCATGTTACCTGTTTTGTAATCCCAAACCCTAACCCTTTCGGTACGACCCGCTGAAACTAAATACCTGGCATCGGGAGTAAATTTTAGAGCTAAAGGCCAGTCACGGTTAATAAGTTCGTTTATAATATTTCCGGTTTTTGCATCCCATATAATAATTTTATCGTCAACACCTCCCGTAGCAATATATTTCCCATCAGGACTATATGCCGAACAAATAATTTTATGCCCTCGTTTAATAAAAGTTGTAGATTTATTTACCTGGGCTACACTTGTTATAGAAAACAAGATTAATATGCTTAAACTTAGTATTTTTGTTTTCATATTACATGAATATTTAAGGTCTTTTAAGTCAAAAAGTTATATAAAACAGTGTTAAGGTTAAACAAAAGTGCAAATAATATACCACTTTTTAATCCCGAAGTCAAGTTTATTTGATTAAATATTATTTATTGTTGATTATCAGAAGGGAGGAACAGGTTAATATTTTATTTATTTAAAATCAAAATTTAAGCAAAAGATTAGATATTTTTGTATTGAACTTGCCTGACGCCTGCCTGACGGCAGTCAGGCCAGACAGGTATTAAATGAATGTAAGATGCTGTATAAAACCAGGGGAATAGTTTTAAATCATATTAAATATTCCGAAACAAGTATAATTGCGACTATTTACACAGAAAGTTTTGGCAGACAATCATACATAATAAATGGAGTCAGGAGTAAGAAAGCTAAGATTAAAGCGAATATCTTTCAGCCTCTTTTTTTACTAAATATGGAGGTTTATCATAAACCAAAAAGAGATCTTCAAAGGCTTAAAGAAATTCAAAATGCGTTTGTTTTTAGTAATTTGCCTTACGATCTGAGGAAAAGTACTTTAGCGATATTTATTGCTGAAATTTTATATAAAACTATTCAGGAACAAGAATCAAATCATGAACTTTTCGAATATTTGTTTAATTCTATTCAATTGCTTGATTTAAAAGAAAAGGGATTGTCCGGTTTCCATATTTATTTTCTTATTCATTTAACAAAGTACCTGGGTTTCTTCCCAAATAATAATCATTCTGAAACAAATTGCTATTTTGATTTAAAAGCAGGCAGTTTTATGCAAATAAAACCTATGCATCCTTTTTGTTTAGATAAAAATCAGAGCGTAATTTTTAACAAGATGCTTAAATTTTCAGAGGATCAGCACGAGGATTGTAAAATGGGATATAAGGAACGAATTCAACTATTAGAAAAGATTCTTGAATATTATTCTTTACATATTGAAGGTGTAAAAAGTATTAAATCTTTGGATGTTTTTAAAGAGGTTTTTCATTAATTCTACTTTGACAGATTAGGATTTTTCAGTTTTTTTGCCCCATCCCTAAAGGGTGAAAAACAGAAAAATCAACCTGCTCCTTTTAGGGATTGGGGTAAATCAGGTTGATTTTTATAGAGTTGTTTTTAATGTGTCAAAGTAGAATTAATTAACAAATTTTATTAAATCATAATTTATTATTTATTAATAAAACTAAATATTGATTATATTTGGTTTTGTATTTTACCAATTGTTGAATTTTTATCCTACATCCTAATGCAGATTATTAATTCCATAGTAACCTGGCTAAATTTTAAACGATTATATCAAATCGATTTATTCAAAAAATTCCCCTATGATGCCCAGCGTGAAGTGCTTTTTAATTTAATTGATATATCAAGGAAGACAGAGTTTGGAGAAAAATATGATTTTAAATCAATAGATAGTATAGAAAAATTTCAGGAAAGAGTACCTGTACGTTCTTATGAAGATTTTAAACCATATATCGATCGATTATTAAAAGGTGAGCAAAATGTATTATGGCCAACAGATATAAAATGGTTTGCAAAATCTTCCGGTACAACAAATGACAAAAGCAAATTTATACCGGTTTCCAGAGAAACCCTTGAAGACACACATTTCCGTGGGGGAAAAGATATTCTGGCTTTATATGCTAACAATTACCCCGAAACGGGTTTGTTTAAAGGAAAGGGATTGACTCTCGGTGGTAGTCACCAGATAAATAAGATAAATAACGAATCTTTTTATGGTGATTTATCGGCAATTTTAATTGAGAATCTTCCGTTCTGGACATATTTTATTAAAACTCCTAATCAGGAAATTGCTCTTATGAGCGAGTGGGAAGAGAAACTGGATAAAATTGCCAGTGCAACGCTTAAAGAAAATGTAACAAATATAGCGGGTGTTCCTTCGTGGATGCTTGTTTTAATTAAATATATTCTCGATTTAACAGGCAAGGACAATCTTTTGGAAGTTTGGCCAAACCTGGAATTATTTACTCATGGAGGAGTAAGCTTTGAGCCATATCGTGAACAATTTCGAAAGCTCATTCCTGGTTCAAAAATGAATTATCTTGAAACATACAATGCTTCGGAAGGATTTTTTGCAATTCAAGATCACCCGGAAGAAAACGATATGCTTTTAATGCTTGATTATGGGATTTTTTATGAGTTTATTCCTGTGGAAGAAATTGACAAACCAAATCCTAAAATACTGCATATTGATGATGTGGAGCTTAATAAAAATTATGCAATTGTAATTTCAACAAATTCCGGATTATGGCGATATCTTATTGGCGACACGGTTACTTTTACATCATTATATCCACATAAAATAAAGATTAGTGGCCGCACAAAACACTTTATCAATGCCTTTGGCGAAGAAGTAATTATTGATAATGCCGAGAAAGCTTTAAAGGAAGCTACTGTTCAAACGGGAGCATTAATTAGAGACTATACTGCAGCACCTGTTTTTATGGATGAAGGGAAAAAAGGAGGGCATCAGTGGCTAATAGAGTTCGAAAAAATGCCAGATGACATTAATAAGTTTATCGATATTTTGGATATTACTTTACAAAAAGTAAATTCCGATTATGAAGCAAAACGCTATAAAGATATTGCTCTTGAGAAACTTGTGCTTACCATAGCAAAAGAAAAATTGTTTTATAATTGGTTAAAAGCCAAAGGAAAAATTGGTGGTCAGAATAAAGTTCCCCGGCTTGCAAACAGTCGTGAGTATATTGATGAACTGTTAATGCTTAACCAAAAAATGTAATTTGCACACATGCTTATATCTTGCATCCTATCCATATTAGCTAGTATGATTTTTTCGGTTTCACAGCCGGGATATGTTCTCGAAAAGGAGCTGGATTATAAAGCCGACTTTTTTACAAGCGACCAGTTAGGCAATTTGTATATTATTAAAAATACAGAATTAAAAAAAGTTGATTTCGAAAATAATCAGGAAAAAAATTATAGTAATTCACTATTTGGCAAAATTAGTACTGTTGATGTTTCAGATCCTTTCAAAACACTTTTATTTTATAAAGATTTTAATAAAATTGTTTTTCTTGACAAAAATCTTTCGGAGATTATTAGCCCTATTATACTGGATGATTTGGGATACTATAATGTTTTGTCGGTATGTCAATCTGTTAATGGAGGATTTTGGTTATTTGATCAAAGTTTAAGTCAGTTGGTATATATCGATAAAAACCTGAACACTGTTAAGAAGAGCTCTCAACTGTCTGATTTGCTTCGTCAAAATATTGAACAAAAGCAGGTTTTCATGCTGGAAAAAAATGACTATATTTATCTGGGCATTAACGGAGAAGGAGTCTTGTTATTTGACAATTATGGTACGTATTTAAAGACTTTCCCTTTATTAAACAGTGGTGGATTCCAGGTAAGTAATGGAATAATATCTTATTATAAAAAGGGGGAATTGTATTTTTATAATACAAACAATTTTACTGAAAATCATATTACATTACCAAAACATGATTGTATACAGGTAAGGATTGAAAATAAAAGATTATTTATGCAAACTAAAGAGAAAATATTTATTTATCAATGGAATAATTTTTAGAGGATTTTGTAGTGAAAAAGGAAAGAATAAAAAAAGATGAAAGTTTAAAAAGAATACATCGCAAATCAATATTATTTAATAAAAGAGAAATACAGGCAATTGAGCATTATTGTCAAAAATATAAAATCAAGAACAAATCGAAATTTATGCGGGAGATGATAATAACATCGATACTTAAAAAATTTGATGAAGATTATCCCTCGTTATTCGAAATGAAACCTACTTTATTTAATCAGAATTTGAAAAGAAAAATTTAGGATATGACAAAAGATAATTCAAATGAAGCAATGCATATAGCAATTGCTGGTAATATCGGTTCAGGTAAAACCACATTGGCGGGTTTATTATCAAAGTATTACAACTGGGATGCGCATTACGAGGATGTTGATGATAATCCATATTTAAACGATTTTTACGAAGACATGCAACGCTGGTCGTTTAACTTACAGGTATATTTTTTAAATAGTCGTTTAAACCAGATTTTGAGTATCAGGAAATCGGGTAAAACAGTTATTCAGGACCGAACAATATATGAGGATGCATATATTTTTGCTCCAAACCTTCATTCAATGGGCTTAATGTCGACTCGTGATTTTGAAAATTATTTTACACTTTTCAATTTAATGACCTCATTAATTCAACCGCCGGATGTTTTAATTTACCTTAGAGCAACAGTTCCTACGCTAGTTAACCAGATTCAAATGCGAGGAAGAGAATACGAAAACACAATTCGATTAGATTACCTGAAAAGATTAAACGAGAGATACGAGGCATGGATTAGTTCCTATAATTTAGGTAAATTATTGATTGTAGATGTAGATAATTTGAACTTTACCGAAGTAAAAGAAGATTTAAGAAGCGTAATCAATAAAATTGACGCAGAAATTCACGGACTATTTTAAAATTGCATAATAGATAAAACCAGAAAGGAGCGCAAATTTGCGCTCCTTTCTTATTATTTATATCGTCATTCCTGCGGAGGCAGGAATCTATTTTATGATAGAGATTCCGGGTCAAGCCCGGAATGACAAAATGATGTAATTTATTTCAACACACCTAGCTCTTTTCCAATTTTAGTAAATGCTGCTACAGCTTTATCTAAATGTTCTTTTTCATGCCCGGCAGAAATTTGAACTCTTATTCTGGCTTGTTCTTTTGGAACAACAGGATAGTAAAATCCAATTACATAAATTCCTTCTTCTAGCAATTTTGCTGCAAATTCCTGTGATAATTTAGCATCGTAAAGCATTACAGCTAAAATGGCCGATTTGCTTGGTTTAATATCGAACCCGGCATCAAGCATTTTCTGCTTAAAATATTTTGTATTTTCTACCAGTTTGTCGTGTAAATCATTTGATTCTTTAAGCATTTTAAAAACTTCTATGCCCGCAGCAGCAACAGCAGGAGGAATTGAATTTGAAAATAAATATGGACGCGAACGCTGGCGTAACATATCAATTATTTCTTTTCGACCTGTAGTAAATCCTCCGATTGCACCACCAAATGCTTTACCTAAAGTACCGGTAATAATATCTACTTTCCCTCTTAAATTAAAAAGCTCCGAAACACCTTTTCCTGTTTTACCAACTACTCCAGCAGAATGGCATTCATCAACCATAACCATTGCATCGTATTTTTCTGCTAACTCATAAATTTTATCTAAAGGAGCAACATGTCCGTCCATTGAGAAAACACCATCAGTAACAATTATTCTAAAACGATATTTCTGAGCAACTTTAAGCTGATATTCCAGGTCTTCCATATCGGCCGATTCGTAACGTAAGCGATTTGCTTTACAAAGTCTTACTCCATCAATAATAGAAGCATGATTCAGAGTATCTGAAATAATAGCATCTTCACTGGTTAATATTGGTTCAAATACACCACCATTTGCATCAAAAGCTGCAGCATACAGAATTGTATCTTCAGTACCAAAATAATCAGCAATACGTTTTTCAAGTTCTTGATGCAAATCTTGTGTTCCACAAATAAAACGAACCGACGACATTCCATAACCATGCGAGTCCAGTGCATCTTTTGCAGCCTGAATAAGGCGTGGATGATTTGATAATCCAAGATAATTATTGGCACAAAAATTTAGTACTTTTTGGCCTGTATTAATCTTAATGTCGGCTTTTTGAGAGCTGGTAATTATTCGTTCTTTTTTATATAAACCAGCATCTTCAATAGCTTCTAATTCAGCTCTTAAATGTTCTTTTATCTTCCCGTACATCTTACCCTTGATTTTTTAATGTTTTTAAAACAGAAAATTATATTAATTGATCCGTATAATCAAATTGGCTGCAAATGTAATGTAAAATTCAGCATAAAATACCGATTATTTTCATGTTTAAGATCACTAATTCTGTCTGATATTCCGGTATATAAAAAGTAAGTTTTTCATGTATATTACAAATCTTCACACTATTTTGTTTAATATAAGTAAAAAAGCGGTCTGCTCCGCAAATATGGCTGATTAAAGTAAAAGTATTCATCTCATATTTTTTAAAGACATAGCTGGGATGCTATTGTTAATGACTAATACAGAGCCTTTATTCATTTGGGTCAGGAAATGATGATGTTTTAGATTTTTTTTTATCTTTATCGCCGCAAGAAAAAAACAAACCTATGCAAAACCAAAAAGACATTACAATTATCGGAGCAGGCATCATGGGTGCTACTTTGGGTTTAATTATGAAAAAACTGATACCTGAAGCTAAAATAGTTATTTATGAAAAACTTGATGAGGTTGGATCAGAAAGTTCTGACTCCTGGAATAATGCAGGAACAGGTCATTCTGCCTTTTGCGAGTTAAATTATACTCCTGAGCAGGAAGATGGAACTATAAACATTGATAAAGCCCTCGATATAGCTTCATCGTTTGAAGTTTCAAGGCAGTTTTGGGCTTACTTAAAAGAACAAAACATTTTACCGGAACCTTTTATTAAAACTGTTCCTCATATGAGTTTTGTCTGGGGAGAAGATAATATTTCTTTTCTCAAAAGAAGGCATGAAGCCATGACCTCTTATGCTCTCTTTGAAAACATGAAGTATTCTGAAGATTTTGATGAAGTAAAGTCCTGGGTTCCGATGATGATGAAAAGCAGAAACAGAAGTGAAAGAATGGGAGTTACAAGGATGCAGGCTGGTACTGATGTTAATTTTGATATTATCACAAGAGGAATTATGGCATACCTGAATAACTGTGAAGGTGTAGAGGTTCTTGTGAATCATAAGGTAAAAAATTTTAGTAAGCAAACTGACGGAAGCTGGAATATAAAAGTTAAGGATACTAAATCTGGTAAAACAAAAACTTCAAACAGCAAATTTGTTTATATAAGTAGCGGTGGAGGTTCGCTGCCAATGTTACAAAAATCAGGTATTAAAGAGGGGAAGGGATATGGTGGATTTCCTGTGAGTGGTAAATTTATGCGATGCACAAATCCTGAAATTATTAAAGAGCATAATGCAAAAGTGTACGGTAAGGCGGCTGAAGGCTCACCACCAATGTCGATGCCTCACCTTGATGACAGAAGAATTGATCGTGAAGATTCATTATTGTTCGGGCCTTACGCAGGAATGTCGATGAAGTTTTTAAAAACCGGTTCAATTCTTGATTTGATAGGATCATTAAGATTTGATAATATCAGACCTATGCTTGCTGTAGCATGGCACGAATTTGGGTTAATTAAATATCTTGTGGGACAAGTAATGCAATCGCACAAAGCCAGGTTTAAATTTCTTAGAATATATTTCCCGGATGCCAGCGAAAAAGACTGGGAATTGTATACTGCCGGCCAGCGTGTGCAGATTATGAAAAAGGACAAAGAAAAAGGCGGCGTATTAAAGTTGGGTACAGAAATTATTAATAGCGCTGATGGAAGTTTAGCCGCATTACTGGGTGCTTCTCCGGGAGCATCAACGGCTGTTACGACAACGTTTGAAATTCTTGAAAAATGTTTTGCAGAACAACTGAAATCTGAAGACTGGAAAAGCAGAATAACTGAAATGATACCAACTTATGGAAAATCATTGGTTGATGATCCACA
>JAUVUS010000399.1 GCA_030600865.1 Bacteroidales bacterium
CCATAGATACGATCATAAGTTTGTTTAGTTGGGACCAAGCCCTTTAACTCATTATCAAAATCACTATTCAGATATTCTCCAAAACCAAAAGACATGATATATTCTCTCCATTGATCAAATGATTCCCTAATAGACGGATATTTCTTATTATCCAAAATGCTTCTGAAAACATTGCAATAGTACGTATTACATGACATCTGAATGGATTCAATTAAATTTAATGGAGATCTATGAAAATGACATCCAACTCTAAGTCCTCTTGAATAATATGCTCCGGCACATTCGTATTTAGTGTATGGAAAAAGAGTTTTTTCCTGTAATCCAATTAACGCATTAATAACTTTAAATGTTGATCCCGGAGGATATTGTGCCATTAAGGCTCTGTTAAATAATGGTTTTAAAGTATCTGACATTAAAGTCACATAATTCTTTGTTCTTATACGTCCTACCAGTAATTCAGGATTATATGTTGGCGAAGAAACCAGTGCCAATATTTCACCTGTTGATGGTTCTATGGCAACAATACTTCCAATTTTATTTCTCATTAACTTTTCGCCATAAGCCTGCAAATCGCTATCAATTGTAGATATAATATTTGAACCAACTTTAGCTTTTCGATCTAATCTGCCATTTGCATAAGATCCTTGTATCCTATTATGTACATCTACCAAGTACACATTAACACCTTTTTGCCCACGCAGATATTCTTCATACGATTGTTCAATACCACTAACTCCAATATAATCACCCGATTTATAATATTCGTCACTCTCGATAATTTTATTATTAACCTCTCCCACATAACCCAATAAATGAGCTCCATTTTCTAATGAATATTTTCTCAATGTTCTGGACTGAACAAAAAATCCGGGATATTTATAAAGTTTTTCCTGTAAGTTAGCATATGTTTTCGAGGAAACTTGCTTTAAAAAAATCGATGAATTATAAACTGAAAATTCCTTAGCTCTCCTTAAAGCTTCATTAACATATTCTTTTGTGATATCCAATATCTGACAAAACTCCGTGGTATCGAAAGGTTCAAGTTGCCGTGGCACTACCATTAAATCATAAGCAGCCTCATTATAAACAAGCAATTTCCCTTCTCTGTCGTAAATTAAACCACGAGCCGGAAATTGTGTAACATAACGAAGAACATTATTGCTAGCAGTTACTTTGTAAGTGCTATCGACAACCTGAATAACGAAAAGCTTTACAATATATACCAATCCTATCAGGATGATAATAACGCGAATGATATGTCTTCTGTTAGCAAAAGAATCCACAATAAAACTATGTAACAAGCATTTTACCGTCTGGTATCTTTCCGATAAAAATACTGGCTTATTAATACTAATATAATCGTAAATATTGAGCTTAAAATGACTCTTGCAAATGTGGCAAAAAAGTCTGAAAACCGTAATACTTCTATAAAAAATAAAAAGAAATGATGAGCAAGAATTAAAATAACAGCATATCTGAGAAACCAATTAGCACCATAATATCTAAGTTGTGGTAAAGTTTCTGATTCATATCCGTCTCTCGGCGAAATTACCTTTAAAATATATGGCCGTAAAAAAGCCATAAAGACTGTTGCAGAGCTATGCATTCCAACCGTACCTGAAAATAAATCGATCGTTAAACCTAAAAGGAAAGCCGTTATTAACAATAACCATTTAGGAGTTTCAAAAGGTAAAGCTAAAATGAGTAAAACATAAATATAAGGATTAATATACCCACTAAACTGAATATTATTCAGAATAAATACTTGTAAAAAAACAAGTAAAATAAAACTTGCCAGATATCTAGGAAATAATTTAATCATTTTTCACAGCTTGATTTTCTAATTTTAACTTTTCGATTTGAAGTAAATTACCAATTACATTTACATTACCTAGACTTTTAAAATCAGTAGATAACTTTACTTCTATTTCGTAAAAACTGCCTCTTTTTTCTTCAAAATCACTAATAAAACCAATAAGAATTCCTTCCGGAAAAATTGAAGAAAAACCACTGGTTATAATTGTATCACCAACCTGAATGTCTGCATGTAATGGGATTTCATTTAAAATAGCAGTCTGATAACCTTTCCCATCCCAGTTTAGAGAGCCAAAATATCCATTTTTCTTAATCTTTGAACTAATCCTTAAATCAAGGTTTAATAAAGATATAACTGTTGCATAATTCTTTGAAACTCCTTTTACAATACCGACAATACTTCCATCTGAAACTACTGCCATTTCAGGTCTGAGTCCTTGTTGATTTCCTTTATTGAGAGTAAGAAAGTTATGTTTTTTATTTATCGAATTATTAATTATACGAGCTGATGTATACATATAACGTTGATTAAAGATTGTATCGTTAACAGAACGAAAGAATATCTCATCCGATTTATATGTTGATTCGATAATATTTAATAAACGGTTATTCTCTTCAGCCAATCGATGATTTTCTTCAGCTAATGACAAATACTGTTTTAATTTTGTAGTTTTTGTATAAAAATTCCCGGTAACCTGCCTTGTAAAGTTTACAAATTTGGCTTTATGAAAATTATTTTTATTTATAAGAAGAGAAATAGAAAAAACCTCAATAAGAATGAATAGAAGTAAAAAATGTATTCTCAATAAAAAATTAATCAAACTTCTCATATTTTATTCGCCTTATCAATTTTTTCTGGTTCTATGTTTAATATTATAGTGGGTAACATTGCAACTAAATCCCAAAATACAATTTTCAAATCACAAATAAAATCCAATAATCAATTATCAAAATTTTTAAAATCAATATCTATTTTCAACATAACTGCCTGATTAATTGGCAATTGAATATTGTTGTTTATTTGGAGCTTATTATTTGTGTTTTGTTATTTTATATGTTGTAAAAATTAAATGATTAAATAAAGTAACCCACCTAAATCAATATAAAGTCGATTTTCTTATCTCATTAAGAATGGAAATTTATCAACGTTTTTAAGTGAAATACCTGTACCACGTGCAACAGCATGTAAGGGATCTTCTGCTACGCGAAACTGTATTCCAATTTTATCTGTTAATCGTTTATCTAATCCACGCAATAATGCACCACCTCCCGCTAAATAAATTCCATCATTAACTATATCGGCATATAATTCAGGAGGCGTTTGCTCAGACAGGAAGAGCGTCGTGAAGGG
>JAUVUS010000113.1 GCA_030600865.1 Bacteroidales bacterium
AGTATATAAAAAATCAATACCTACTAATCCACTACTAATTGTTGACAGGATTAAACTATTATCTGATAGATCTATTGGATCAATAAGTGGGGGTAAATCACTATAATTGCCAATATAGTACTTAGTTTCATTGTTTGAATTGTCGCAACGTATTTCACAATTTTTATGTGTGTGTCCTGTTAAAACTATTTTAATAAGTCCTTGCTTTAAATAATCAAATAGTTTTTCTCTGCCATGAATAATGGAGCTTAGGTTATAATCAATTATGTTATCAGTTATTTCACTTTCCTCTTTCCATAGAATAGTTGAATCTAATCTTGGAATCATTTCATCATCAGGAACGTTTATCAATGCACTATGCATACAAAATATATTTTTTTTATTACGATGATTCTGTATAATTCTATCTAACCACAATAATTGCTCTTCTGAAAGACCTGTTGAGGGTGGTGCAGGGTTATGTCCGCGAATAGCTTTTATAACTATTAAGATATCCTCGGCTCCATAAGTACTAAAGAATATTTTCTTATCATGTCCTGAATTCATCAGAATTATGTTTAGATTATCGATTGACACATTAAAATCAGATAATGGAGAAATGTTTTCAAAATAATATTGAATAGCTTTTTCATCTGCATAAAGAACATCTCCAAAACACTTATGTAAAAGCCATTTGCCCACTATTTCTCCATATCCAAAAGGAAAGCCCGTGTCCCTTGTATCGTAAGGGAAGTCTTCTATTGCTTCTTCTATGATATTTAAATCTTTACAATATTGCTTAAGTGCACATGGATTAGGCCTAAAATCATGATTACCCAAGGCTATATAAAAGGGATATTAACTCCAGGTTCACTGGTCATAATTGAATGAAAAAAACGCCAGTTTTTATCGGTGTCAATTATGGGTTTAAAAATATATTCACCATCCAAACCATCATAAGGTCTGTAATTGTTTGAGTTATCTACTACATCACCAGTTAATATTACAAAATCAGCATCTATTTCACCATCTTTTATTTGATTAAGTACATCTCTCAACCTGTCATTGGGATTATTATATTTGTCTTCCTCATCTCTTAAAAACTCAGGGATATAATCAAACCTTTCCGCAATATGCAGATCAGTTAAATGAAGTATATTATAGGTTTCTTTATTTTCATCAAATACTTTAACAGGATGAGGTTTTTTATCCTTTGACATTTTGACTTTTAAAAGATATATGCCAGGTTTAATCTTATTACTTAAAAGCAAATGAACATCCCAAATTTTATTTCCCGCATTGATCTCTTTTTCGAGTAACCCTTCATACTTTCCATCATAAACCGATTTTATTTTTTGTTCGATTAAGGATGTATATCCTTTAATCTCCATGCCATCCAAACCTTTCTTTAACCCTATTTCTTCTGGATCCCAATCTATTGTTGGGTCAGGATCAAGATCTGGATCCATCGGACCTGAGTCAATATACTTTGCCTTATATTCCTCAGATTTAATTACATTTTTTGTGCCCTTATAGAACATATAATCAGCATGGTCTATTTCTTTTGCCTCTGTAATAAAATATTTTGATTCTCGTAGATATGATGGAGTATATAAGTCTGAAGCAAATGGAGTAAGTTCACTTACAGGTTTATGGATGAACAGGTAGTAGGGAAGGTATTTCTTTAATAAATCAGCAGTAATTTCTATATTATTCACTTCTTTAGGAACCGATAGAAGTATATTAAAACTATTATTTTCTTTTACTAGAACCGTTGTACCCATCATGGGATTAATAATATTAGATGAAGACAAGTCGGGAGTTGATGCGTCAGAATCAGGATCAATAAATAATTGACGAAAATGAACCAGATTTTCAATTTCTTTAAACCATTCCTGGATTTCAGTTTTTATCAATCCATCTACCGGACCAGATAATTTTCCTTGGTAGGTTGGTATATCTAATGTGTATTCAAGTCTGTTATTTAACGGATAATACCTAATACCAACTGAGGCAGCATCAACAAAAAACGAAACTGCCTTATCAGTCGATTTATCATATTTTCCTTGTTCCCATTCTAAATTTAAGGGTTTAACTACACCTGTTTCTTTTTCTGCGAAAGGCAAATAGGTCATATTTACAATGGTGAAATATTCCAAATCGCTTTGTAGTTGCCTTACATGATACCTCCTTCTCAACCAAGTTAATTCATTATCTTCTTTACTCATAGATAAATCCCATTTTTCATCCATAAAATGATAATAGCACTTTCGTTCCCAGTTGTTTTCGCATTTTTTTTCAATTTCTTCAAATAAACATTTATTAACAATTTCACCTTTTTTAACATTAAAGTTTTTATTCTCGATAAAGTTTAATTCTTCAATAAAATTCTCAACTGCCAGGCTTGTCCGTTTACCATATCGTCCATCCAATTTATATTTTTCGAACCGCATTTCGTCACCATACCAAAATTTAAAAAGAATTGCCTGTAAGGTTTTTATATATTCTCTTTTAATACTACCCAATCTCAATTCACGAAAATCAACCGATATTATTTTAGGGCAATAATTTCTGAAAACGCAGGCTTCCCAATTATTACAATTTACGTTTTTTTTGTCCTCGCCGGATGGAGATTTAAAATCGAATTTTTTTAAATCAAAACCAATGTGAGCCGTGCCGTCCTTTATAATTCCAGGTGGTTGAAAATACTTTGCTTCTAGTAACTTTTGCAAACGTTCTGCCCGTTCAGAAATTTCTTTACCATTTAGTATACAATATTTTTTCCCGGGATTTTTTTCAGAAGATAAGTTACAAATGCCTGTCCCGTTTTTATAGGAATCTTCAATATCATGTTTATCAGCTTCTTCTTTGCAATAATCTAAAATTTCGAACTTATATAAAACATCGGGTATGCCTTTTTTATCAAATCCTTTATCGATATAGGCTTCATGTAATAAAAAAACAGCATCAGGCATTCTTTTGTAGTACTCAATTACCGTTTGCAGCTCAAATAGGATTTCATTATTTGAATTCACGTTTCCCATTTAATGTTATAACATAAATTCATTAAGCAACTTTTTTTTGTTACCCATGTTGAACAATGTTTCCTTTTTACCAAAAAGCATGGATGTTTCTTTTCTATCGGAAGGTTTGGTTGCGGCCTTTTTATCGATTATTATACATGTTGATTTTTTGTTTACATGTGCTATTCTTAATGATTCATTGGTCATATATAGTTTATCTCGTTTTTTCTCAATTCTACTTATAACACTATCAGTTTTTATATTATCCATTGAATATGATATTGATTGATGGTGTTTTTTTCTCTTCATACTAAACTTACTCTGTTTTTTAGGTTTTATATTCAGACCATTAATATCCAATCTTGATTTTTGAATGTCTAATTTCTTTTCAAAAAGAATCTTGTTACAATTCTTTTTACTGGTATCGATTTTTCTTTTATTAAACTCCTTTCCAGTTGATGAATCACACAATGTTTTTAATGGTTTTCTATTTTGATTTGCTTTACTAGGACTATTGATTAATGATTTGCAATTTTTTTTCAGATTTTTATCTTTTCTTGTTTGATAAAGTGCATCGAGGTAATGTAATCGAAAATAAAGATATTCTGTTATTTCCCGTTTTACTCGTTGGATATTGTTTTCGTGAGTTACAGGTTCAATTTCCATAGGCATTAAATAATTTTCATTTTCCAGACTCATATCCTCAACGATATGAGTATTATTTTTTTCTGAATAACCAGGTGTTTTATCAGATTCAGAAAGCTCTAACGCATTTTCTTCCTTAGTTATTTGACTTTCACCGATATCACCTTCATTTAATAACGCTGAATTCATTATTAATTCTTCCGGTAAGATACCATCACTATTATTTAGCATTCTCGGGAAAATTTAAACCAAAAAAAGAAGGCAATTTCAATTATCCAATTTTATCTATTTCTGTATCTGCTTTATCCTCCAGCGTCCTGATTTCTTTGTTAACTTTTGCTTTTTCCAATTCAATAGCTAGTTCAACTTTTTTAATTCTTTTTTCCATTTCCATTTGCAGTACATCTGCTTTCATATCTAATAGTCGTTGAATGTATGAATTTGGAGGCATTGGTACTAATCTGGTTCTTAACAAGCTGGAACCCTCAACATTGTAATTATATTTGCTTGAATACCTGGCATCCACAGGCGTAGAAGAAACGCTGAATCGTCCGCGGCCAAACCTAACAGTTGTTTTTTTCCCTTTAGATTTAGATTCATACTCCGTTTCACGGGTCAATGTGATAGCCATTTTGACTTCAATGATAGTCTCAGCAAATTGGTAAAAGGTTGGTTGAAAACCCGCGCCTATCATTGATGTTTTAATCTCTTCTGTTTTCATCACTGACTCATCTCCTGAAGTGACAGTATCAAATGCAAACTCATTTGAACCTTCTTTCTTTAGCAAATAATTTGGGATGTGTACAGGAGCCTCCTCCTTGTCCCCCATTATCTTTAGTATTTCAATACTATTTCTGTCAAGATTATATTGACTTTTGGCAATTGCTGTTGCCAAACTTGATACCATCTCAGGGAATGGTACATTTAATAAATCATTACCTACGCTCATATTTTATTTAGTTTTAAAAGTTATAATACTTAACATTTATCAACCACCTGGAGGAACTGGTTCTTCACCATTACCTAATACTTTCTTTTCTTCTTCTTCCATTTGTTTTTCCAGTTCTCTTCTTTTCACTTCAAGTTGCAGCTCAGCCTGTTTCATTTTAAATGCAAATTCTTGTTGCATTTTTTGGGCTTTCATATCAAGAATCCTTTGCATAAATGCATTAGGAGGAAGAGGTGTAATCTTTGTTCGCAATAAACTTGAACCCTCAACACTATAAGAATATTTTGCGGAATATGAAGCCGTAACTGAGGCAGAAAACGGTCCCCAACCACCCTTTGCAGTAGTTGACACACTTGCTTCAGTTGTTTTATTCATAGAAATAGACATTTTAACTTCAATAATTGTGTCGGTAAATTGATAAAAAGTGGGTTGAAATCCTGCACCTATTAATGAAGTAACAATTTCATCTTCAGGATTATCACTAAGTAAATCAGGTAAATGAACAGGAGCTTTATCACTATCGCCCATAAACTTGGCAATTTCACAACTAACCTGATCCAGTTTAAACTGGCCTTCTGCAATTGCAGACGCCAGTTTTAATACCATTTCAGGAAATGGTACATTTAGTAATTCATGACCTACATCTGGCATAATTTAAATATTTAATGATTATTAAAAGTACATTATTATTAAGTTTTAGGTACTGACCTTATTGAAAATTCAATTATTGATAAGTTTTCCGGTTTAGAAATCTCATCCTCTTTCGGCAATTGAAATGAAATGTTATCCTTGTCATCAACACCGATCCCTGTTTTTAAGCTTATATCGAATTTGCTAATCACGTAGTCAATTGGGCTTTCATCAGGAGTTTGAAGTTCTTTTCTCATCGCTTCAAAAGCACTTTTAAAAGAAGAGGATATTTGGGTAGGTGTTGCAACAGGCCTTATTCTCTGGGATTTTATACCTTCATATAATTCATTTTTCTTATTATATTCAGATGTTAATTTTGCAATTTCTAATTTATATGCTTTAATATCATTATTTAGCTTACTTAAATTTAGTTCATTACTTTTTACTGCTTCACTTAACTCTTTTTTATTATTTTGTAACTCTGAAATTGATTTTTCTTTTTTAATTATTTCTGATTTATATTTTTGAATATCTACATTCAAGTTATCAATTAATTCCTCTTTGTTTTTAATTGCTTCATTTAATTCTTTTTCTTTATTTTGAAGCTGTGATAGTAATTTATCTTTTTTATTTATTTCTGATTTTTGTTTTATAACTATCTCTTTCCTATTATTATAATTTTTATTAAGCTCAATAACCTGTTTATTAATATTTTCTAATAAAACATGGAAATCTTCAGGAATTTCTTTTTTAATCTTTTTAAAATTTTTATTGAAATCTTTTATTTTAAATGGCTCTGGCATAATGATATGGTTTATTTGGATATTTCAATATCTATACTATGACCAATTCTCACTGTTTCACCACTTAATGGAGACTGACTAATAATATTTCCTTTTTTTTCTTCGCTTTCTGTTTCAGTAATTTCACCTAATATTAGTTTTGATTCTTTAAAAATAATAACTGCTTCGTCTTTAGTTTTTCCAATAACATTAGGCACGATTGTTTGAGAAGAAGCAACAGGCGGAGGAATGGCTACAACTTTTAAATCCATACTACTTGTTCCGCTATAATCGTAATCAAAATAATTCTTGTATTTAGCATTATATGGTGCAACTTTAATTAAAGGCCTAAGATTTGTAACAGGTGAAGATCCCTCCTGTTCTTCTTCATTATGGGCAGAAATGGATACTTTTAAAGAAGCATTTAACTCGGGAATTTGATACCAGGTTGGTTCTATTCCATTATCCCTAAGATCTTTGTAATCATCATCAGAATAAAATTTATTAAGTAAATCTAATGATTGTTCATCAAGTAGCTGCTGAGCTTCTGAAATACCTCTGCATATTTCAACTAAAAAGTCCTTAAATGTAATAATAAATTCATCTCTTAACTTAGGTTTTGTTGGCATTTGATCAGTATTTAATTTAAAATAAAGTCCTATAAAATAAGATTATAAAGAATCAACAATTTGTTTTTTGCAATAAACACAATAAAATTCTTCATTTCTTTTTAAAATTGTTTTCCTAAAATATTATCAATTTATGTAAATCGTTAGCTAAAGTTGGACTAAATACGACATAAAAACTTAAGAGACACTTGATTTGCAAATAAAATTATTACTTCTTAGTATATCCTATTATAAGTTTTTATGCTTATGATTTGTATCATAATACCATACAGTATTGTGTTATAATTACAAATATAATAAATTCTAGATAATTACAACCGTATGTTTCAAACACAACTGAATAATTTTTGATTTTTTTTACTTTGCCTTCAAAGACCATTTTCGTTGTTTAATGTTAGAATGTCTCCTGCAAAAGAGACAATAGCGAATAAAATCGCAGTAATAGTCAAAGCTAGTTTTTTTATAATAATTGTTTGTGTTACCCTACTCGTATGGCTTTTCGGTTACGCCCCGTCTTTTTGAGTGGTCGCTGGTCTCCACATATCCTAGATAAATACTAAATATATTTAGCCGGATTAATTTCACATATAATTAATTTTATGAATTATATATGTGTAAATTCTAATACTACCTGACAGTTATTAAACCCCTTCTTTATAGTCCTTATGGTTTTAATTAAGTTGTTACCTTTCTTATCGAATCGATGAATTTTGATTTCTTTAGGTACAGGAAGAGTAAGTGGTAAAGGTCCATGGAAATTCTCATCAATTTCCCAATATGTATATCCTAACATTGTGATTTTGTCTTTGGTTTCAATCTTGTCAAATATGGTGTCCAAAACAGCATCAGAAGCACCAGATAAAATTGATGATCCAGGTACTTTATCGATTACTTCTTTTAGAATTAATTTACCGACTTTTTTGAACACTTTAATTATAATATTCCTTTTTCTCTTAGAGGTGAGTAT
>JAUVUS010000440.1 GCA_030600865.1 Bacteroidales bacterium
AGTTAAAACATTTTAAAGCAATTGCAACCTGTCCACTTATAGTATTGTGAGTTGATTGTATAAATGCGGTAGGAGTGAGGAACTCTTCATTATAATTAAGTACATTGTTTAGAAATTTCTCGGTATCACCAACCAGACCTAAACCTGTTCCTGTAATAATAGCTCCCGGATTTTCTATTCCTGCATCCGCTAAACAAATTCGGGATGCGCTTATACCCATCTTAATCAACTTACTCATTCGACGAAGTTGAATAGGTTTAATAAATTCTTTATAATTAGGTTCTACACAAGAAAGGAAGTCAGTTTCATGACTTATTACATCTTCAAGGAAGATACTACTATCAACAGTGTTTTGAGGAGATATATTACCTATACCTTTTATATAAACTTCCATACTAATATCTTGAAAAAATTAATGCTGAATTATTTCCGGCAAACCCAAATGAATTAGATAATACATGATCAATTTTCACGTTTTCCAAAAGTTCAGTAACAGGTTTAAAATTAAGTTCTTTCATTTGATTTTTAAAATTCAGATTTGGGAAAACCATATTATTCTGAATAGCCAAAACAGAAAGAACAGCTTCAACACCACCTGCAGCACTTGTAGTATGTCCTGTATATGCTTTTGTTGAACTTATTTTTGGTGGATTAGACCCAAAAAGTTTATCAATGGCTCTTCCTTCAGAAAGATCATTATTGTCGGTTCCTGTTCCATGTGCATTAATGTAATCTATTTGTTCAGGTTTTAATCCACTTCTGTCAAGAGCTTCTTTCATTGCAGCATATGCCCCTTTCCCTTCAGGAGTAGATGCTGTTTGATGGAAAGCTTCACATGAGTTTCCGTAACCGGTTAATTCAGCAAGTACTTTTTTACCGGTTTTTTTAACAATGTCTTCAGATTCAAGTACAAGAAAAGCTGCTCCTTCGCCTAAATTTAAACCACTGCGATTTTCATCGAATGGTTTACAAGGCTCTTTATCCAAAATCATTAAGGTATTAAAACCATTTATGTGATATCGGGTTAATGACTCAATACCACCGGCAATAACCCTGTCGAGCATTCCATTTTTTATCATTCGGGAGCCCAGAATCATAGAATTTGCAGCAGAAGAGCATGCAGTACTTGTAGTTGACACAAAATCTCTTACACCTATATAATCTGCAATACGTTCTGTACTATCACCACAATCATGTGTTTCTATATATTCAATATGATTAGTTGTTTCTAAAAGGTCTTTATAAAACAGTTCGCTTTTATCCATTCCACCTACGGTAGTACCTGATATTAAACCGGTTCTGTACTCTTTTATATCATCAATTTGGGCATTTTTAACGGCTTCGGCTGCTGCTATTACACCCATTAAGGTTGACCGGGTAAAAGGTTCATTTTTATCCACTCCGGCCATTTTAATTAATTCATCTTCCGAAAGCTTTACTTCAGATACAGGAATTACGCCTTTATGAATTGTTTTAAGATATTTTATGTTAGTTACGCCAGATTTTTTCTGCTTAATTGACTGTAGTGTTTCGTCAACATTATTCCCAATTCCTGATATAATACCTATGCCGGTAATAAACACCCTTTGTGACATTAAAAAACCCCTCTTCAGCTAAAAATTAATTATTTCTTCTTTTCTTCTATATATTCAGCAATTGTTCTTATTGAATAGAATATTTTTTTACCATCTTTTGGATCCTCAATTTTTATTCCATATTGTTTTTCTAATAAAACAATCAGCTCTAAAGCATCAATTGAATCAAGTCCTAAGCCATCACCAAAAAGCGGTGAATCAGTATCTATATCATCTGGTTCAATATCTTCTAAATTTAAAACTTCGATTACCTGTTCCTTAATCTTTACTATTAACTCTTCCATTTCTAATTACTTAATTATTCGATTAATAAATTCGGGCTTAAAACTAATATTATCTTTTTTATTTTCCTTGTTTTTTTCAACTAAAAACAACATTGCGCTATATTCACCTTCAATGTAATCTGCCCATCCGGTAATACAAGCATCTATTTTACCTGAATCTAACAATTCGTTTACATGATTAGTAAGAAAATCAGGATCAAACTCTTTGGCAATGAAACATGTATTTTCTCCCTGAAACTTATTGCGAATACAGATTTCTCCTATCATTACATTTGGTAAAGTATAAACAAAAACTGCAGGACTGGGGAAATAATTTGATTTATCTTTTATGGTTTCATTATATTTTATATCCGTATCAATTGAGGAGTGAGAATTTTGAATAATAACACCAATTTTAGTTGGATTAAGCTCTTTTAGATGGTCATTTCCTTTTAAAACAATTTCTGAAGCAATGAAAGCAAGTTTACAAAGATTATCCATTTTAAAATATTTAGGATATTTTACTTCGTAATGTTTGTATATTGATTTCATGAAAGCTCCGAATTTATTTTTTTCTGAATCAGAAAGCTTTATTTTACCATCTACAATAATTTCATGTGGTTTTATAATGCAATATTTACTTATATAGTTCATAGTTCAAAGTTCAAAGAGTCAGGTTTAAAGTTTGTTTGGTTCTACTGTTATTATTAATGAAAATGATTAAATGTATAAATACGTAAATGATTAAATGTTATTTTCTGTACGATGAATTTTTAGTTTTTGTCATTATTTTTGTTATTTCATTTGCTTCTTTTATTAGCCTTAGTAATTCTTCTCTGTCATTGGACAAATTAGCTTCATTTATTATCTCTAACCAATATTCTGATTCATCAGCTTCTTCTACAACAATACAAACTTTACTAAAAAACTCAGACTTAGATCTGGCTCTGCAT
>JAUVUS010000331.1 GCA_030600865.1 Bacteroidales bacterium
GCAATAACGCCAACAACAATCCCGGAAATATTCGAATAAAAATCAATGGGGTTAAACGTCCGCCCGGGAATATAGGTTTGTGCATATTCACTTATACCCGATAAGATTAACGCTCCTATTAAGAAGTAAACCAGGTGTTTCGATTTTACTTTAAAATACTTATCGGCCTTCCAAAATAAATAAAGAATTGCCAAACTGAAATATACCAGAAAATGTAGAATATAATCCAATCGAAAACTTTGATTTTTTATATCCACTTTTAATTTTGGGCTATTTGGGATTAATGTGAAGTAAAGAATAACAGCTATCCAAATCCAGAAGGCCAAAGCAAATAGTTTTTTATTTTTTAAAACGAAATCCATACAATATTATTGAAGAGCAATAATACAATTATTTTTTTCGAAATAAGAAATTCAGGAAAAAAGTGTTTTTGATTTATTTTGAAAATTAAAATCGGCCCCGGAAGCGTTCAAGAAAATGATTATGAGAAAAATTACCTTGTTATTAACCCTTGCTTCCGAAACCGATTTGTTATTAGTAAACAACTAAGTATATAAAATTGTTTACTGTATCTATAATTTTTTTAATTAATTCGTTAAAAGATGTATTTATATTTAACTCTACAAATGTAAGAATTTAATTGTTTGATCAGAGGTTATTTTTGACGAAAAAAACAGAACCGATGATAGACGGAATTGCTAAATTGATAAACCATAAAAATGTGGTGGATAAAATGATTCCTAAAATATTATCAGAAAACATTCCAATAAAGAAAATGGCAAGAGAACCGCGAATTCCCAGTTCAATAAGAGTTGTCGTTGGGACTAAGGTTGCAAATAAATATATAAGGCTAATGGAAATATATGCCTGAATTAATGTCAGATGAATATTGAAGAGAATCAGTAAAAGAAAAAACTGGGTAATAAAAATAAAATAGCGGACAAAACTTAATAAAAGGACTTTAAGTAATGATGTAAATTTTGTTTCCGATAAGTATTCAAGCTGATTTGTGCGGGTTTTAAAAAAAGGTATTTTTAATAAAATTGGTTTAATTCTTTTAATATTAAAATAAATCCAAATCAGGATTAATAACATAAGTAATAGTCCGATTGCCGGGATTTTATTAAATATTGAGTTGATTGTATTATTCTCTGGGAATAATAATAAAAATAGAATAAAACCAAAAATTCCTGTGGTTATTGTTGTAATGAATTGTGCAAAACTTCCAATTCCCGTAGCTAAAACTCCAAAAGTTCGTTTCCCTTTATCCAGAAATAATATTCGCCCACCTATTTCGCCCACTCTGTTTGGCGTAAAAATACCAATTGTAATTCCAGTAAAAACAGCTTTAAATGCGTTGAAAAAAGAAAATGACTGTATTTTATCAATTAAAATTTTCCATTTAATCGTTTCTATACTCCAGTTTAGAAACATTAATAATATAACAACTGAAAATATTAATAAATAAAAAGATGAAAAATGAAGTGAAGAAAAACTTATCTCCTTTAATTCCTTGAAATTTAGTATTTTGAATATAATAAAACCATACGACAGCAATATTAAAACGATGCTTGCTATGATTTTTTTTGTTTTGCTTTTCATTAAAATAATCATTCAACTATGTCAAAGATATAAGAAGAATCTGTATTGTTTGATATTGATTGAAGATTTTCGATCTTTACAGCAAAATAGTTTAAAGCTTTATTTTTTATAATTCTGATTTAATTTAATGTGCTATTTAGTGCGGATTTAGTGTTTTTGAGTTTTTGTGGCAATTATTTTTTCGCCACCAAGTCACTAAAACACAAAATATCACTAAAATAAATAGCTACACAATTTTATATCAGAGCCATTATTCATTATTAATTTATAAATTATCATTATATATGAGTTACGTTCGTCCCAAAAAGAGTTTAGGCCAGCATTTTTTAAAAGATCAAAATATTGCTCAAAAAATTGTTGATGCCATTGATGGTTTACCACAAAAAACTGTTCTCGAGATTGGCCCGGGAACCGGAGTTTTGACATCTCTTCTGCTTAAAAAAGAAGATATTGATTTTTATGCTATTGAAATTGACTCTGAAGCTTATGAATATATACAGGCGACTTATCCTTTGCTGGGCGAAAAACTTATTTTCAAGAATTTTCTAAAATTTGATCTTAAAGAGATTTTTAGTAATCCAATGACTATTATCGGGAATTTTCCTTATAATATCGGGAGTCAAATATTTTTTAAAGTACTCGCAAATCGCGACTTGGTTATGAATGTTGTTTGTATGCTCCAGAAAGAAGTTGCTGAAAGAATTAAAGCATCGCATGGAAATAAAACCTATGGGATATTAAGTGTTTTGTTGCAGACTTTTTATGATATTGATTATTTATTTACGGTTGGGCCAAAGGTTTTTGATCCGCCACCCAAAGTAAATTCTGCTGTTATACATTTAAAAAGAAATAAAAGAGACAAACTTGGATGTAACGAAGAATTGTTTTTTAAGCTTGTAAAATTAGGTTTTAACCAAAGAAGAAAAACATTGCGTAATTCTTTAAAAAGTATTTTGGTAAATTTACCAACCGATAATGAAATTTTTGGAAAGAGACCGGAGCAGTTAAATGTTGAAGATTTTATTTATCTTACAAATCTTATTGATACAGAATAGAAATAATTAATAACTCAAATATAATCGGCTTATGCAATTCGAATTAACCAAAGAATTCATTGATCAGATTCGTGATCATATTGAAAAGAGTAATGAGGTTGGTGCTTTTAAATTAGTGAAGGATCTTCACCCTGCCGATATTGCTGAAATTTACGATGAGCTTAGTATTGATGAAGCACGTTTTATTCATGTTATGCTTGATGCTGAGGATGCTGCTGATGTATTGGTTGAGTTAGAAGAAGATGATCGTGAAAGGTTTCTTAAAGTTCTGCCAACTGAAGATATTGCTGATTTTATTGAAAAGCTCGATTCTGATGATGCTGCCGATGTTATTGGTGAGTTTCCGGAAGAAAAACAAGAAGAAGTATTATCGCATATAGATGACCTTGAACAAGCTGGCGATATTGTCGATCTTTTAAATTATGATGAAGATTCAGCCGGTGGTTTAATGGCAAAAGAGTTAATTACAGTTAATGAGAACTGGAATATAATGACTTGCCTTAAAGAAATGCGTAAACAGGCCGAAGATGTTGATGAGATTTATTATGTATACGTTATAGATGATAATGAAGTATTAAAAGGAATCTTATCACTAAAAAAATTACTGCTTACTGCCTCAAACCGAAAAATTGCTAATATAATTAACACTGATGTTATTTCAGTTAGAACAGATACTCCTTCCGAAGAGGTAGCTAATATAATGGATAAATATGATCTCGTTGCGCTACCCGTAATTGATACTTTAAATAGATTGGTTGGTCTGATTACCATTGATGATGTTGTAGATGTTATTCGTGAAGAAGCAGAACGTGATTATCAGTTGGTTTCGGGTATTACTCAGGATGTTGAATCTTCAGATAGTGCATGGGTACATACACGAGCACGTATTCCATGGTTATTCATTGGTTTGTTTGGAGGAATTATAGCAGCTTTGGTAATGGGTGTTTACGAAGTTGATTTAGGAATTAATCCCAATATGGTATTTTTTATTCCGCTGATTGCGGCGATGGGAGGAAATGTAGGAGTGCAATCATCTTCCATAATTGTTCAGGCTTTAGCAAGTAATTCAATGGGATTTGAAGGTATAGGAAGAAAATTAGTTAAAGAGCTTGGTGTTGCAACAATAAACGGGATTATCCTGTCTACAGTGATTTTTGCCTATAATTACTTTTTTAGCGAATCGTTTGCATTAACAATAACAGTTAGTGCAGCATTATTTTCGGTTATTGTGTTTGCATCTATGTTTGGAACTTATGTCCCAATGTTTTTAGATAAATTGAAAATAGATCCTGCTTTAGCAACTGGTCCATTTATTACTACAGTTAACGATATTATGGGATTGTTTATTTATTTGATGATTGGA
>JAUVUS010000147.1 GCA_030600865.1 Bacteroidales bacterium
AAACAAATAAAAATGAAGAATTAAAAGCAGATTTATCTGAAAAGCTTAAATCTCCTGAAAAAACGTTAGAATTATTAGAGAAATGTAAAACTGCATCTTTCAACATAACAGACGTTGTTAAAAAACCAGGGAAAAAATCTCCGTCAGCTCCTTTTACCACATCAACTTTGCAGCAAGAAGCTAGCAGAAAACTTGGATTTTCTGTTGCTCAAACAATGGCCGTTGCACAAAAGCTATACGAATCAGGGAAAATTACTTACATGAGAACCGATTCTGTTAGTTTATCTTCTATGGCAATCGGTGCAGCAAAAAATGTTATTTTAAATGAATTTGGTGAAAAATATCTTAAAACAAGAAATTTCAAGACAAAATCAAAAGGAGCACAGGAGGCTCATGAAGCAATCAGGCCAACTTTTATGGAGAAACAGGAGGTTTCGGGGGCTGAAAGAGAAAAGAGATTGTACGATTTGATATGGAAAAGAACGGTCGCTTCTCAAATGAGCGAGGCTCAATTAGAGAAAACGACTATTACCATAGACATTTCAAATAATGAACATAAATTTGTAGCTATTGGAGAAGTTCTTAAGTTCGATGGTTTCCTAAAAGTTTATTTTGAATCTACCGATGATGAGAATAATGAGGAAGTAAAAGGCTTGTTGCCAGCAGTTAATAAGGGTGAAGACTTAGAACAGAATTCAATTCAGGCTGTTGAAAGATTTACACATTATTCTCCAAGATATACAGAAGCAAGTTTAGTTAAAAAACTAGAAGAACTGGGAATAGGCCGTCCGTCAACGTATGCTCCGACAATTTCAACTATTCAAAATAGGGGATATGCAGTAAAAGAAGACAGGCCGGGGAAAGATCGTGAATACGTGTCATATACATTACTTAACAATCAAATTAAAGAAACTAAGAAAAAGGAAATCACAGGGGCAGAAAAAAAGAAACTTTTCCCTAATGATATTGGAATAGTTGTGAATGATTTTCTTGTAGAACATTTTAATGAGATTGTTAATTATAATTTTACAGCTTCGGTCGAAGAAGAATTCGATGAAATTGCAAATGGCAAGCTGAGCTGGTCAAAAATGATAGATAAATTTTATAAGCCATTTCATAAAACAGTAGAAACTACTCTCGAAACTTCAAGCAGAAGTGTTGGCGAAAGAATTCTTGGTGATGATCCGGCAACAGGGAAACCTATTACTGCAAAAATTGGACCTTATGGTCCGATGGTTCAAATTGGTTCTAAAGATGATGAAGATAAACCCAGGTTTGCATCTCTTCAAAGAGGACAGCATTTAGAAACGATTACTCTTGAAGAGGCATTGGAATTGTTTAAATTGCCCCGGGATTTAGGTCAGTATGAAGATAAAAAAATTGTAGTTTCCATAGGCCGATTTGGTCCTTATGTAAGGCACGACTCAAAATTTATTTCTTTAAAAAAGGAAGACAATCCGTATAAAATTGAACTTGACCGCGCTATTGAGTTAATCGAAGAGAAAAGAGAGAAAGACCGTTCAAGAACTATTAAGATATTCGAAGAAGATAAAGATCTCCAAATTCTTAATGGCCGCTGGGGTCCTTATATTGTTTGCAAAAAGAAAAATTATAGAATTCCTAAAGGAACTGAGGCAGAAAGCTTAACATTGAAACAATGTATGGAAATTGTTGAAAATAATGGCAAATCAGAAAAAGGGAAGAAAACTAAAAAAACAAGTTCAAAGAAGGGAACAGCAAAAAAATAAGATTTTTCAATAAAATATAAACCTTGAAAAATTAGTACATGAATTTGAATGATTATTTAGATCCAATAGACTTAAAATTTGCTATTAGAGATTTTACAAACCCTAAAGTTCAGTTAATTTCTTCTGTTTCTGTTCATACATCTGAGAAAAAAATAAAAGCAATTGAAAATTATAATGTTGCTATTATTGGTGTTCCTGATAATATACCTGAAAATGTTGACAAGTCGGCTAATGGTTTATTAAAGATTAGAGAATATCTTTATAGCCTGTCATCTTTTAGTAAGCAGGTTAAAATATATGATTTAGGAAATTTAAAATGTGGGAATACTACCAATGATCATTCAATAGGATTAAGAGATGTAATAGTTGAATTGTTAGCATTAAATATTATTCCTATTATTATAGGATCTTCTGAAGATATCATTTATCCAAACTATTTAGCATATCAAAAGCTTGATAAGAAAATAAATCTTGTTACGATCGATAGTCAAATTAAGATAGTAGAGAATCGTGAAAAAGAATTTAAATCGGCCTTATGGAAAGTAATAGTCGAAAATAATGAATCTTTATTCTTTTTCTCTAATATTGGTTATCAAACACACTTTGTTAATTCTAAAATAACAAAATATCTTTCAGACCAATTACATTTTTTTTATAGATTAGGTTATATTCGTTCTAAAATAAAAGAAGTTGAACCCATTTTTAGGGATGCCGATTTAATAGGACTGAATATTTCTTCTGTCAGACAATCTGATGCTTTTGGACAAACACATCCTTCTCCAAACGGTTATTATGGTGAAGAAATATGTCAAATGGCACGATATGCTGGTTTGAGTACTAAGTTATCTTCATTTGGTATTTATGATTATAATTTTGAGTTTGACATAAATTTTCAAACGGCTCACCTGATTGCTCAAATCATTTGGTATTTTATTGACGGTTATGTTAATAGGATTACAGAATACCCATTTGAAAATGATCAGGATTACAAAAAGTTTATTGTAAATCTGGATAGTTTCAAGCAAGAATTAGTTTTTTATAAAAGCGAAAAAACAGATCGCTGGTGGGTAGAGGTTCCGTCTTTTAAAACCAATACTACAAAACATGTTTTAATATCCTGTACTTACGACGATTACAAAGATGCAGGTAATGGAGATGTTCCGGAAAGGTGGTTGAAAACATTCCAGAAGATAAATTAACAAAAGAAATTCTTTGATAAAAATCTTTGTAAAAAAAACAATCATTAGTAACCTTATTAATTTTCAGCAGTATAAAAGATGTATATTTATAAGGATATGAACATTTAAATGTTTGTAAAATTTGTTTAGAAATATTATTTTCGTTTATTTTACTTTTGGTAATCTTTATTATAATTGAGGAATACAGTATTTAATATGAAAAAACAATCTCTGTTTCTTGCCATTTTCTTAATGGTTTCTTTGCTGCTAAAGGCACAACAAGATCCTCAATTTACCCAGACAATGTTTACACAGTTGCTCATAAATCCCGGATATGCAGGGAGTGAAGATAAGATTTGTGCTTACGCGTTGCAAAGAGTACAATGGACAGAGTTTGGTGATGGAGCACCTTCAGTTACAGTTTTTAATGTTGATGCCGCTATAAAAAACAGATTTGGATTGGGACTTTCTCTTGAAAATGATGAATTAGGGTTTGATAAAGACTTTAAAATCAATTTATCAATTGCATATAAACAAACTATAGGCAATGGAAAATTAGGAATAGGTGTGAAATGGGGAGTTGCTAACTCTGCAATTGATTTACAAGGTTCAGAATGGATTACTCCAACAGACGATCCGGCTATCGATGATGCAATACCTGAAAATGGTAGCGAGGCAATGACTTTTCTTGATTTTGGTTTCGGGTTATATTACAAAACTCAAGATTTGTATTTAGGAATTTCATCTACACATTTGAATGAACCAAAATTTGAATTTGATAAAGGAACGCCATCTTTAAAAAGACATTATTATATAATAGCCGGATATAATTTGCCATTTGCTAATCCCTTATTGGAATTTAAACCAGGCATTGTGGTTCAGTCTGATGGTACAAACTCTCAATTAGCAATAAATGCATTGATTGCATACAATAAAAAGTTATGGGGTGGCGTTTCTCTAAGAACGGATAATGCAATTTCTGGTATTTTGGGATTAGAATTATTTAAATGGGTGAAAGTTAGTTATTCATACGACTTTGTTGTCTCCGATTTAATGGGATATAATGATGGGACACATGAAATAATGATGGGATTTTGTTTAGATGTTAAGAAAGATAAAACACCAGAAAAGTATAAGAGTATAAGATTTTTATAAAATTTATAATAGAAAATTAAAGAATTATTGTTATTTTGCAAAATAAATATTTAAAATATCATGAAAAAAATACTTGTTGTTAGTATACTATTAGCAATCTCTTTTAGTTGTAGTAAATACAATGCTGGAGAATTAACAGGAGTTCAAGGCAGAAAAGGATGGTTTGAGTCCCAGCCATACGGTATGGTTTTCGTACCAATGGGGAGTTTCAACATGGGGCCAAGTGATCAGGATGTTGCCTGGGCAATGACAGCTTATCAGAGAACAGTTTCTGTTGATGCCTTTTGGATGGACGAAACGGAAATAACTAATAATGAGTATCGTCAGTTTGTATATTATGTTCGTGATTCTATTATGCGAAGAAAATTAGGTGAACAAATTGAAGATTTTCTTATTGCAGAAGATCAATTTGGAAATCCAATTGAACCACCAATTATCAATTGGGATATTGAAATAGACATGATGGATGAAGAACAGTCCGAAATATTAAACGAATTATATTTGGCTGAACATGAAAGATTTTATCGTCGTAAGGAAATTGATACCCGAAAACTAATGTTTGAGTATTATCGAGTTGACATGAACCAAGCAGCGTTAAAATCTAACAGATATAATTTCGATACCAAAGAATATACAGGATCTGCTATAAATTCACAAGGAGAAAGAATGGATGTTGAAGATCGTTCAGCATTTGTACTAAGAGATGTCATTAATGTATATCCCGACACTCTTTGTTGGATAAGTGATTTTACATATTCGTTTAACGAGCCTTATACAAATATGTATTTCTGGCATCCTTCTTTTGATAATTATCCTGTGGTTGGTGTAACATGGAAGCAGGCAAGAGCATTCACTATTTGGAGAACACAATATCTAAATAATGAATTAATGAGAAGTGGTGAAGGATTTGTTCAGGATTTTAGATTGCCGAGCGAATCTGAATGGGAATATGCAGCCAGAGGAAACTTAGATCTTTCAATGTATCCGTGGGGTGGAATGTACACAAGAAATAAGTTGGGATGCTTTTTAGCAAACTTTAAACCATTAAGAGGTAATTATGTTGATGATGGTGGAATGATACCTGTAGCTGTTGGTAGTTATTCTCCAAACGAATATGGTCTTTTTGATATGGCAGGAAATGTTTCAGAATGGACAGCCAACGCATTTGACGAATCAGCTTATAGTTTTATGCATGATATGAATCCGGATTATAAATATGAGTCTTTGCCAGACGATCCACCTTCAATGAAACGTAAAGTATTAAGGGGTGGTTCATGGAAAGATATTGGATATTTTTTACAAAATGGAACTAGAGCATATGAATTTCAGGATTCTGCAAAATCTTATATAGGCTTTAGATGTGTACGTTCATATTTGGGAGTTAATTAGTTCGTAGTTATTTAGAAACTTTAAAATTTTGTGTTATGATTAATATGGCAGAATTAGTTCAGAGTTCAGGATGGAAGAACTTTATGGCAAAATTATATGGTATTGGTGCCGCTATTGTTATTATGGGTGCCTTATTTAAAATTATGCACTGGCCGTTGGCTTCTGAGATGTTGATAGTAGGGATGGGTACTGAAGTGTTAATTTTCTTCTTTTCCGCTTTTGAACCGATGCACGAAGAAGTTGATTGGACACTTGTATATCCGGAGTTGACAGGTCTTACTGAAGATGAATTTGCTCCAATAGCACGAGGAGAAGGAGTTTCTGGAGGAGGAGGGTTTGGTAAACTTGACGAAATGCTGGAAAGTGCAGATATTAAACCCGAATTGTTTGAGAAATTAGGGAAAGGATTAAAAAATTTAAATCAAACGACACAAAATTTAATAAACGTTTCAGATGCGGCTCAAGCAACCAATCAGTTTGTTGATAATATTCAAGCTGCTTCTGAGTCAGTTTCTTCTATGACAGAATCTTATGGACAATCAGCTGAAAAATTAAGCGGTTCGGTTGAAGGTTTAGTCGATTCATATCAGAAATCTTCTGAAATGATGGATGAATCAAGTAAAAACGTTGCAGAACAGTTTGCTCAAGCTAGCGATGGTTTTCTTACAAACTATAAAAATATAGAAGAAAAAATACAAGCAAATATTGAAATGATTTCTAATGGAAATCAGACATATAATGAAAAGCTGGAATCTTTAAATAAAAATTTATCTGCATTAAATTCTGTGTATGAATTACAAATGCAAAGCACTAATGAACATTTAAAATCATCAAAGAACTTATTTGATGAATTAGATGGAATAATGAATAATCTTAAAGGTTCGGCAGATGAGACAAATGTTTATAGAGAAGAAATTGCTAAACTAAATAATAATTTGGCAGCATTAAACAATGTTTATGGTAATATGCTGTCTGCAATGAATATAACTAACAAGTAATTTATTATAGATAATAATTATTAGTTATGGCTCACGGAAAAGAAACTCCCAGGCAGAAAATGATTGGTATGATGTATTTAGTGTTAACAGCTATGTTAGCGTTAAATGTTTCTGCTGAAGTTTTAGATGCATTTGGGGCTGTTGATCATGGTTTAAGAAAAACAACTAAAAATTACACTGAAAAAAATCAGGTTCTTTATAG
>JAUVUS010000024.1 GCA_030600865.1 Bacteroidales bacterium
CCATCAGGGAATACAGCAAATACAACATTCCCGTCATAATCTTTAACTACAAACAATGTGTCGGTTACAGGAGAATAAAAATTCGGATCATCAAGATTAATTTGCGTAGCGGAAGCATTATTAGTGATAGTTAAAATGTTATCTATCAAATCTAAATCCTGAATTTCATTCAAAGAATCAGCATCTGCATCATCTTTATTGGCTACATCATTTGCATACAAGGCATAAGGAACCGATAAAAGCTGAACCACACCCAATTCAGTATAGCTGCTTCCTCCTGTTTCATCAATTTCAATTTTTAAAAATTTATCTCCTGATTCCCAGCTAAGGGAACTCAAATCTCCTGAAACAATACCAATTTCTATATTAACAATTCCATAGGCATTTGTAGTTTCTGAATGATTTTCAGAGAATAAAACAGAGCCTGTAGTACTACCATCCAGAATACTAATTCTGAGACTAATATCCTGATTAATTAATAATTCGCCTGTATTATCACGAATTACAGCCTGATAGTTAAATGCATCGGGAGATTGTGCGAAAAATTGGATTGGTAAAACAAAAAGAACTAAAATACTAAGTAAAATTTTTTTCATAACAGGAAATTTTTAATTAATTAACAAACGGCACTTGCTATTAAGCGGAGAGAGTAAGCCTGGTCGAATTTTCAAGTCAAGCTAACAGATTACATTTCAATTATTTAATTAAGTAAGTTATAACAATCCTTATTATAAGTCAACTTTTTACATATTATTTACACAAAAACAGTTTTAATTAGAACAATTTTAAATATTGACCGTTAAAAGAAAAGATGTACGATTTTTGAATGAAAATTATAAATTTATAAGATATTGTTTTATTTAGTAACTTTGAAATAAATTCATATTCTAAGAAAACTCTGAAATTTAAAAATGAAAAACATTATTATTTTTACGCTACTTATCTTTTCTGTTGAGATTTTATTTGGTCAACTGCCAGGCGAAAAGAAATTGAAAGAAAACATTTCTAAAAACCATATTCAAACTCAGGTTCAGTGGAACCATAAATATGAAAAAGGGAAACCTAAACGAAGTGGTTATAAAAATTACACAAAGAAATTTGATCATAATGGAAATGTAATTGAAGAAATATATTATAAGTCCGGGAATATTGATCAAAAATTAAATTACAAATACGATAATGACAAAAATAAAGTCGAGTATGTAAACTATAAAGGTAATGAGTCTAAAGTAATGTTTAAACAAAATATTACTTACGATAATTCTGCTCGTAAAATTAAAGAGGACAGATATGATGGAACAGATTATCAAATAATTAAATACAAATATAAAAATAATAAACTATCTGAAATACTTAGATCTGACACTTTAGGAAATATTGAGCACAAAAGAATATTCAAATACAATAATAATATTTGCACAATTTCTATTTTTGATGGAGAATCAACTGAAATTGGAAAAATAATTAATACATTCGATGACAATGACAATATTATTGAAAGTATTGAATATAACCATAACGGAAAAATAAAAGAACAATATTTTTATAAATTTAATGCTGGTCTTTTAAGAGTAAAAACTAAAAATGTGCTTGGAAACTTCAGATATAAAGAAGAGTATAAGTACAACAGTAAAGGAAATTTAATTAAAGTTATAAAAGAAGAACCTAAAGGAAACATATTTGTAAATAATTTATATAAATACGATTCAAAAGACAATTTAATTGAAGAAGAATGGTACGATAACCATCCGACAGAAAACTCCAAGAAAACTTATTTTTATAATGAAAAGAGTGTTTTAGAAAAGGTTGAAGTTTATTATGCCCTTTATCGATACCGAATTCTGTACAAGTATAAATATACTTACTATTAACGTTAGTTGGCTATAGTTTAATTTAGCGTGTAAAACTTAGTGCATTCTTAGTGTTCTTGCCTGCCCTGACTGCCGTCAGGCAGGTGGCAAGCAGGTTTGTGTCTTTGTGGCAATAAAAATTCAGCCACTAAGTCTCCAAGTCACGAAAAATCACAAACACACTTTCCAACGCTCATTTAAACTAGAGCCCGTTAGTTCTAAAAGTAACAGTTTACCATTCTGTTGACACTTGTACTTTACAGTTCGCACTTGGCAGGTGGTAGCAGTGCAGTTATTTGGCAGTTGAAATTAGCAGGCAGATACCAGTTAACTTTGAACCGCAAACCGAAAACCGCAAACCGCAAACCGTAAACCGTAAACCATTAATCATACTTATTTAAATCTAAGTCTTTTTCTCTTGAACCCGGAATTACCTCAAGAAGTTCCACTTCAAATAAGGTAGATGTATAAGGTGGAATAATTCCTGTTGATGAACCTGTTTCGCCAAATCCAATTTGAGATGGAATAATAAATAGCGCTCTTTCTCCTTCAATCATTCTGCCAATAGCTTCTTCCATTCCTTCAATAACCTGCCATTTTCTGCCATATACAAATTGGAAAGGAGAATTTCTTCTTTTTGTTGAGTCGAAGAATTTACCATTCAAAAATTTGCCCTCATAATGCACTGTTACAGTATCGCCAATAAAAACTTTCTCGCCATTTCCTTCTTCTAATGTAATATGATAAAGACCTGATTCTGTTGCTTTAATATCAACTTTTTGCTGATCGATATATTGTCTTAAAATAACTTTTTCATAATCACCAAAATCTTCAATCCAATGCAAGAATGCTTCTTTCTCCATAAAAAATTCTTCTTCTGTTTGGATATCAATCACATCAATATCAACGATCATAGGATCTTCTTTCTGGATAAAAGCAGGAAGCGTAGTTTCTAATGTTTTTGTAAAAAAATCATTTGCAGAAATAATAAACGATGCCATTTCATCTTCGGCTAACATTAAAAAGCATTCATCAATAGCACCCACGAATGTAGGTTCTGTAATTTGAAGTTTTCTCCGCCCTTCGAAAAATACTGAATCGCCAATGGTCTGATATGATATATCGACAGTCATATAATTGCCAGGCTTAGCTTTTTCTGTACTTTCACCAAACTTTATAAGCTTATAATATATTCCTGATTTTGTTTTATTGTAACCTGGATATTTAGAAAAATAGTTACAAGAATTTAACGTCAAAGCAATAATAATAAATACTAAGTAGGTTCTTTTAATCATTGGTTTAAATATTTATTTTTCAATTTTTAATATCTCAATATCGTAAATAATAGTTGCACGAGCCGGAATTCTATCTTCATCGCCAATTAATCCATGAGCTAAATGTGGTGGTAAAATAAATCTTGCCTTACTCCCTGATTTTAACATCAACACCCCTTCTTCCAATCCTGATTCTACTCCTCCTTTACCAACAATAAAACTCTTTGCATTCAACTCTTCAGACGAATAACAAAGTGTCCCATTTAATAACCAAACCTCATAATTAAAAGTAATAAAATCTCCCTTTTTAATATCAGAACCGGAGCCATTTTCATAAATCATATACCAAAGGCCTGATTCTGTATGCTCCATCTTCCAACCTCTTCTATCAACATAACTTTTAATTAACTCGGCATCCTTATCGACAAGCAATTTATTGACCTCTTCCAGCGACTCCTTAGAATGTTTTATTACCGTCCTGTTCTCCGTCTTCTTTTCCTTATTACAAGAAAAGAAAATTATAATAAAGATCAAAATAATACTTCTCTTTATAAATTGCTTACATACCATCCTTAAGCTCATTTATATATTTTGGCAACAATTCTCTAAACTTTTTTAATGTATCCTCATACGAATCATTAGAATAACCTCCTGAAGCATTTTTATGCCCACCTCCATTAAAATGATCTTCGGCAAATTTGTTTGCCGGAAACTCTCCTTTTGATCTGAATGAAATTTTTACCTGTTTATCTTTCTCAATAAAAATAGCTGTAAATCGAATGCCTTTTATAGAAAGAGGATAATTTACAAATCCTTCGGAATCGCCAGGAGCAAAATTGAAATCTTTTAATTCCTTTTTTGTTATTGCAATAAATGCGGTATGATATTCAGGAAATATTTCCATTTTTTTGTTCAGGCAGTAACCTAACAAACGCATACGATCAGAGGAATAGTTATCATAAATATTCCCGTGAATCTTGTCTTTGTTAATTCCTAAATCAATTAATTTTGAGACAACAATATATGTATACGGATTAGATGAATTGTAATTAAACGACCCTGTATCGGTCATTATTCCAGTATATAAGCATTCTGCTATTACATTGTCAATTAGGTCTAAATCGCCCAGACTTTCAATTACATGATAAATCATTTCAGCTGTTGAACTATATTGAGTGTCTGAAATAACTATATCGGCAAAATCTTCCGGTTCAGGATGATGATCTATAAGCACCTTTTTACCCGGCGCTTCCGCTAAATATTTTTCCAAACCTTCAGTTCTGGCAGGATCGTTGAAATCAAGTGCAAATATTGCATCAGCTTCTTTTATCGCATTTAGTACAGTGCCACTATTCCGTTTATAAACAATAACTTTATCATTTCCTGGCAACCAATGCAAAAAATCCGGATAATCGTTAGGTGTTATTATTATAGGCTCCTTGCCTTTTTTTACCAGGTAATGATAAAAAGCAAGAGAAGAACCCATAGCATCGCCATCAGGATTATAATGTGTAATAATTAATGGTTTTTGAGTATGAACAATTAAGTCTTTTAACTCATTTATATTTTTTTCTGAGATTGATTTCAATATAATTATATCTTAAATTATGATTTCTAAAAAATCAAAGATAAAATAATCCGTTCAGAATTTAAGTTAATACAAAAAAATTTATAATTTAGTCTAATAGTTCTATCATTATTAAAATGGATAAATAAGATTAATCAAATATTAATAACAAAGAAAAACTGGAAAAATGGAAGAAAGGAATGTTGTAGTGACGTTTTGCTAATCATCCAATATTCCATCATTCCAGTCATCCATACTAAAATATAACAAATTAATAATAGTTTTGTGTGTTCCATTAAATGTTGGAGTACCAATCAATAAAACCTTATATTATGCCTTTAGGATATACATTCGCAATGATTAAGCCGTCGGCTTGCAGGAAAAATCATGTTGGACCAATTTTAGCCATGATTAACCAGGCTGATTTCAGGATTTCAGCCATTAGATCCAAACAATTGACAAAAGAAGAAGCGGAACGGTTTTATGAAATGCACAGGGGAAAAGAATTTTATGACAGTCTGTGTGAATTTATGAGCTCAGGATCAATTATAGCTTTATTGCTGGAAAAGGAAAATGCTATTGAAGATTTTCGTAAATTAATTGGCAATACAAATCCAAGTATGGCCGAAGAAGGAACTATTCGAAAACGGTTCGCTGAATCGCTACAAAAAAATGCTATTCATGGAGCAGATTCTCCTGAAAATGCAAAACGCGAAGCCGATTTCTTTTTTAATCAAAGGGAACGATATTGAAATAGTTTCTAGTTTCTAGTTTTGAGTTTTGATTATTTCAAAATAATTTCATCAATAATTTCTTCGCCGGCTTTATCGTTTAAAGCTTTTTTCAATCCTTCACGTAGCATGAAAAGTTCATTGCGAATTACCGACGAATTTAATTTAACAAATAATTTGCGGTTTTTTATATAAATATTATTTGTAGACCGGGCAATGTTTTTTCCAACAACTTCTTCCCATGATTTTATTAACTTAACTTCTTTAAGCTTATCATCAATTTTAAAAGCTTTTAAATATTCTTTAACAACTTCATCTATTTTCTGAGTGTTTTTTTTCCTCATATTAAGTTCAATTAATCGGCTTTATTTATTTTAATGCTACCTTCTGATTCTATAGTAAATAAGCTATGTGGAATATTGATTTCTTTCAACATGGTTTCAAGCCTGTCCTGACTGGTATCGGTAATAAATATCTGACCAAAATGATTTTCAGCAACCAGTTCTATAATTTGACGAACCCTATTTCTATCAAATTTGTCAAATACATCATCTAATAACAAAATAGGTTTTAAACCACTAATTTGTTTAATAAAATCAAATTGAGCCATTTTTAATGAAACCAGGTAAGTTTTTTGTTGCCCTTGAGAACCGGCTTTTTTAATAGGATATTTTTCAAGTGTTAATATAAGATCATCTTTATGTATACCAACTGTTGTGTGTTGCACAATGCGGTCTTTTTCAATAGCATTTTTAATAATCTGTCTAAATTCACCTTCGTAAAGTTGTGAATCATAAACAAGTTGTACTTGTTCATTATTACCTGAAATACGTGAATAATAATCCTGAAAAATAGGGATTAGTTCTTCAACAAATTTAACACGTTCAGAATGTATCTTCTCTCCTAAAACTATCAATTGTTCATCCCAGATATCAATACTATCTTCATCGAAAGTTCTGCTTTGATAAAAATCTTTAAGTAATTTATTTCGCTGAACCAATGCCCTGTTATAGCGTATTAAATTATCGAGATACTCTTTATTATACTGTGAAATAACACTATCCATAAACTTTCGACGTTCATCGCTACCTTCCAGAATTAAACTATTATCAAGAGGAGAAATCATAACAACAGGCAATAAGCCAATATGATCAGAAAGTTTTTGATATTCTTTTTTATTTCGTTTAAACTGTTTTTTCTTATTCTTTTTTAAACCACAATAAATATTCTCGTGTTTATCTTTCAACAAATAATCACCTTGGATAACAAAAAACTCTTCATCGTATTTTACATCCTGACTATCTATAGGATTAAGATAACTTTTACACATCGATAAATAATAAATAGCATCTAACAAGTTTGTTTTTCCAGCTCCATTTTGTCCAATAAAACAATTTATTTTTGGAGAAAAACTTATCTCTGTTTGACCATAGTTTTTAAAATTTATCAATGATAATTTCTGCAGGTACATCTTAGTTTACGTATTATTATACAAAGATTCTTAATATTCTATTAAATTAAAAACGATCATATCAATAAATATCAATTTTTATAAACAAAATATTTTAAAAATTACTCAAAAGAATTACATTTGCGATTCAAATGTTTTAAGCATAATATTTTAATAATATATTAACGATGAGTAGTAAAAAGAAAGAAACACATCAAGATCAGTTTGAGTCTGTTGAGAATGCTTTAAGTAAAACAGAGCAGTACATTGAGGAAAATCAGAAAAGTTTAACAATTATTGTATTAGCTATAATAATAATTGTTGGTGGATATTTAGGGTACAAACGCTTTGTGATGGCACCAAAAGAGAATGAAGCAAAATCACAAATTTGGATGGCCGAACAATATTTCGCTCGTGATTCATTCAATCTAGCTTTAAATGGTGATGGTAACTATCTTGGTTTTCTTGATATAATCGAGGAATATAGTATAACAAAATCTGCAAACTTAGCTTACTATTACAGTGGCATTAGTTACTTACATTTAGGTCAATACGAAAATGCTATTGAGTATCTAAAGCAGTTTGAGTCAGATGATAAAATGATTGCTCCTGTTGCTTTTGGAGCTATTGGAGACGCCTACATAGAACTTGATAATACTGGTGATGCTTTGATATTTTATAATAAAGCAGTAAATACATCTGATAATAATTTTACAACACCAATATTTCTAATGAAAGTTGCTTTTGTACACAAACAAAATGGATTACAAAAAAGCATTAGAAACCTATAAAAGAATCGAAAAAGATTTTCCAAACACATCGGAAGGTCGTCAGGTTTCAAAATATATGGCTCAAGTTGAAATATTAATACAGGAATAAGAATTATATTTATTAGTAAAAAACCACCCAAGAAAGTGGCTTTGAATTGCACCCATTGGGCGCTTTATTAATAGTAATCAAGGAATGATGGAACAATGGAAATTTGGAAAAATTGTTACTTTCAAAGACTCGAATAAGGATCAATTCCAACAATCCAACAATCCAATATTCCAACATTCCAATAATATTTATCATGTATAACAAAAAAAGAACATAACCACCATCAAAGAAGGTGGATTTAAAATTTAAATTAAAATCCTGATTTATCAGGATTTTTTTATTTGTATAACTTAACTTTGATAAAATTTATAATATCATAGATCATGGCAACTAATCTAAAAAACTTATCCGACTACGATATAAAATCGGTGCCATCAGCAAGCGAAATGAAATTTGGTATAGTAACTGCTGAATGGAACAGAGAAATTACTGATGCATTACTAAAAGGAGCTTTTGAAACATTACTTAAGCATGGAGCTAAAGAAGAAAACATATTAAAGAAATATGTTCCAGGTAGTATTGAACTTACGTTGGGGGCTCAATTTATGGCAGAATACTCTGACCTGGATGCTATTATTTGTTTAGGTTGCGTTATTCAAGGCGAAACCCGCCATTTTGATTTTGTTTGCCAAAGTGTAACACATGGTATTACTGAATTAAATATGAATTATAATATTCCGTTTATTTTTGGTGTTTTAACAACCGATAACCAACAGCAAGCTATGGATCGTGCAGGCGGCAAACATGGAAATAAAGGTGATGAAGCTGCAATAACAGCAATAAAAATGGCCCAGTTACAACTGGAAATGGAACAAATGGAAGAATAAAATATACAATATCATTCAAACAAAAAAAGGCTGTTGAAAAAGTAAATTTCAACAGCCTCTTTTTTTATAAATCAAAATTATTTTTTTGGCGGTTTATAACCTTTTTGTTTTGCAGCCGCTTCCAGCCGTTCTTGCCATTTTGATTTTTTAACTGTCTTTTTCTTGCTTTCGTGTAGTTTTTTCAAAATTGCTTCATCATCAACAAAACGTCTTATAAATACAGTCTGACCTAATGTTATTACATTAGATAAGAAGTAATAATAGCTTAATCCTGCAGAGTAATTATTAAAGAAAACCAACATCATCACAGGCATCATATAGGTCATCATAAATTTCATGCCCGGCATTTGCTGGTTTGTATCATTCATTTGACCCGTATTTAGTCTCGATGAAAAAATTAAGGCTACAGCCATTAAAATGGTAAATAAACTGATATGATCGCCATAGGCAGGAATTGTAAATGGCAAATCTAATATTGAATCATAAGACGATAAATCATCAGCCCACAGGAATGCTTTCTGTCTTAATTCGAATGATGTAGGAAAAAACTTGAACATAGCAAATAAAATAGGCATCTGTATTAACATTGGAATACAACCTCCCATTGGGCTTACTCCAACTTTCTTATACATAGCCATAGTAGCTTGCTGCTTTTTCATAGAATCTTCTTTCTTCGGAAACTTCTTACTTATCTCATCAATTTCCGGTTTAAGAACACGCATTTTAGCTGTTGACAAGTAAGACTTATATGTTAGAGGGAATAATACTACCTTAATAAGTATTGTTAGTATTAATATTATTAAACCATAATTTGAAATAAAGTTATCAAGAAAATTAAATACAGGTATTACTGCAAATCGGTTTACCCATCCAAAAATCCCCCATCCAAGCGGAATAATTTGTTCAAATCCAAGATCCTGTTTCTTTAAAGTTGTATAATGATTTGGGCCAAAATAAAAAGATAATGGAACCGTCGACTTTGCATTATATTCAAATGGTATCCCGATTGTTGATTCAAAATATTTCAGGTACTTATCTGAATTCTCAATATTTGTAAATTCAATAATTGCGTTAGAAAAATAATTATCAGCCACTAAAATTGAAGAAAAGAACTGCTGTTGAAATGATATCCATCTCAGTTTCGTGTTTAGCTCTTCCCTGTTTTCATCTTTACTTCTAGAGCTTAAGGTTTTTACTTCGTCCTGGTAATATTTATAACCAAGGGTAGTATACATATTTTCATTTTTAGCCCCTTTTTCTTGTTGTGGTGAATATAATGCCCACTTTAAGTCGATAACATTTATGTTACTTGCAATAACTTCGTTTATTCCAACAAAGTTTATGTCAAAATCGACCATGTAACTTTCAGGATTCAAAGTATAAACATATTCAATATACCTGTTATCACCGGCAAATAATCGCATTTTGACCGAGTTTTTTGATACCCCAGAAGGCACAAAAAACAAGTCATTTGTAATAATACTTCGGTTTTCTGAAAAGAAATTCAGTCCAAAAACTGTTGAGTCGCCATCAAATAATGTAAGAGCCTTTTGTGAATAAGTTTTATGCTCTTTTAACTCGACAGAATATATTCTACCTCCCTTATTACTGATTTTTATTTTTAATAGTTCATTTTCAAGTACTGTAAATTCTTGTTTGCCTTCTGCAGATTCAGCAAAACTACCATACATACTTTTCAACTGGCTTTCATCAACAGAAGCTTCAGTTGCAACTTCAATTTGCGTGTTTTGAATTTGCGTAGCTTGTACTTTTTCCTGTTGAATTATTTGTTGTTGATGAACGTGCTTTAATGAATCTCTTTTATGTTTTGCAGCTTCCTCTTCTTTAGATGGTTTATTCAAAGTTGTCCAAAGAATTAAAATACCTGCAATTATAATGATTCCAATAATCGAATTCCTATCCATTTTATTCTTTCTCTTTTAATTTTTTATTAAGCATATTAAGCAAATTAGCTTACTTTCATATTAAATTTTTAATTATTCTTTACAAATTTCTTTTACAAAATTTACAAACAAAGGGTGCGGATTCACTACAGTACTTTTATATTCAGGATGAAACTGGACTCCAATAAACCACCTGTGTTCCGGCATTTCCATTATTTCTACCAAATCTGTATCCGGGTTAAATCCTACAGGTTTCATCCCTGCTTTTTCAAATTTATCGAGATAAGCATTATTAAATTCATATCGATGCCTGTGTCTTTCCTGAATCTGTTCCTGATTATAAACTTCAAATACTTTGCTCCCCTTTTTTATATCGCAAGGATAAGCACCTAATCTCATTGTGCCACCTTTTTCTGTAACTCCTTTTTGCTCTTCCATTAAATCAACAACCGGATTTGTAGTTGTTTTACTCATTTCTGTTGAATCTGCATCTTTTAATCCGAGTACATTTCTTGCAAATTCAATCACAGCACATTGCATTCCCAGACAAATTCCTAAAAAAGGAACATTATTTTCCCGAACATATTTTGTAGCTATAATTTTTCCTTCAATACCACGTTGACCAAACCCGGGAGCAACAATAATACCTTGTACTCCTTTTAATTTCTCAGCTACATTTGCATCAGTAATTTTTTCTGAATGAATGCACTCTACATTTACTTTACATTGATTTACTGAACCTGCATGAATCAACGACTCCATAATAGACTTATATGAATCGGGCAATTCAATATACTTACCAATTAAACCAACAGTTATTTCCTTTTTAGGATTTTTAAGCTTATTAATAAATTGTCTCCACTTTTCCAGCTTAGGTTCCTCGTTTTCAGTCAAGTTTAATTTTTTAAGAACTGTAATATCCAGTTTCTCTTCTTTCATTAAAAGTGGAACTTCATAAATAGTAGATACATCAATCGATTCAATTACCGATTCAATATTAACATTACAGAAAAGTGCTACTTTCTTTCTGATATCAATATTTAAAGGATGCTCGGTTCTTAACACCAAAACATCCGGCTGAACACCATTCTCCAACATAACCTTAACAGAATGTTGAGTAGGTTTTGTTTTTAATTCGCCTGATGCAGCTAAATATGGAACTAATGTTAAATGCACAACTAAACTATTTTGTGAGCCCAATTCCCACTTTAACTGACGAACTGCTTCAATATACGGTAATGATTCAATATCTCCTACGGTACCACCAATCTCAGTTATTACTATATCGTAATTATGTTTCTCACCCAGCAGTTTAATATTTCTTTTAATTTCATCGGTAATATGAGGAATTACCTGAACCGTTTTGCCGAGATAATCCCCACGGCGCTCCTTATTAATAACAGTCTGATATATTCTACCTGTTGTTACATTATTTGCCTGCGTAGTAGGAAGGTTTATAAACCTCTCGTAATGACCTAAATCAAGATCTGTTTCTGCTCCATCTTCGGTTACATAACACTCACCATGTTCATACGGATTTAGTGTTCCCGGATCAACATTTATATATGGATCAAATTTTTGAATAGTTACAGAATACCCTCGTGCTTGCAATAATTTAGCTAATGAAGCCGAAATAATCCCTTTACCTAAAGAAGAAGTAACTCCTCCTGTAACAAATATATATTTTGTAGTAGTCAAAACTTTTATTTTTTTAATATTAAACCAAAATTCTATTACTCTGAATCTGTTCGATCAATCATTCTGATTTTTTCTTTTAACAAAATAATTTCCTTATGCGCACTTTCAATCTTTGCATGGTATTCTTTCAGCATTTCTTTTGCTTCATCAGAACCTGCAGAGAAAAA
>JAUVUS010000461.1 GCA_030600865.1 Bacteroidales bacterium
GATTTTTTAAAAAATCAGTATACATGAATCTTATTTTCTGAACTTCTTAATAAAGCTTTCAACTTCTGGAACACCACCTTGATAAATTAAGTAGCCGTTATATGGCTCTCTTTTTGTAATTTCATCATTAATTGGGGTAAGCATTATTTTTTTGATTTCTTCAGGATCATCAGTTTGTCCCAATGCCCATCCTAATTTTATAAAAGCTACCTCAGGTAACATATTCCCGGTAGGAATAATACCTTTTGCCATCATATCTCTACCAGTGTCGTATACAAACATATGTACGAAACCCCAAAGTGTTTGCAGAGTCATATACATTACCACACCTTTTTTAGCTGCTCTTTCTATAGCAGGGTACAATTCTTTATTAACATGGCCTAATCCAGTTCCAACAATAATAATCCCTTTATAACCATTATCTACTAATGCATCAATAGTATCAGGTTTCATTCCCGGATAGTAATAAAGCATGGTAACTTTATCAGAGAAATAAGGAAGTATATCCACATTTCTATCTTTTCGTCTAAGTTTATAATCTTTTTTAATAGGAGTGATTTTATCTCTGTTTACAGTAGCTAGAGGTATATCACCAATTGTGCGAAAGGTAGATCTATAAGACGAGTGCATTTTTCGTACTCTGGTACCTTTATGCAACAAGCCGTATTCATCAGATGTAGGGCCAAACATACAAACCATCACTTCTGCTATATCCGAGTGGCCTGCAGTTTTCATTGCATGCATTAAATTAAGAGCTGCATCTGAACTGGGACGATCTGAAGATCGTTGAGAACCAACTAAAACAATTGGAATAGGAGAGTTCTGTACCATAAAGGTTAAGGCTGCACCAGTATGATGTAGAGTATCTGTTCCATGTCCAATAACAATACCATCTATTCCATTTTTTATTTCTTCTCCAATGGCTTTTGCAAGTGCTATATATTGTTTAGGGCCCATGTTTTCACTGAAAACGGCAAATACTTTTTCTGTTGTAAGATTACAAATGTCAGCAAGTTCAGGTACCGCACCATATAGTTCGCCTGGCGAAAAGGCTGGTATTACAGCTCCTGTTCTATAATCCAGCCGGGAAGCTATAGTTCCTCCGGTACCAAATAATTTTACATTTGGCAGGCCTTCAGTTATAGGAAATTCTTTTTCAGGAATTTTGTAATTGGCTTTTTTATAACCAGTTTCTTTCATTTCTTTAATAGTGCCAATATCAATTCCAATGTTATACCCTGTAGCAATTTTAAGTACAATGTGAATATCATCATCGTTTTCGGCTCGTGGAAGAACTGTGCCTTCAAAATTACCTCTTGTAGTTTGGATTGATGTTTGACCCCAAACCCTAACATTATATTTTTTTAGAACTTCTAATGCTTTGCCTTTATATCCTTGAAAAATATCTTCGTTCATTATTTTTGGATTTGAATACCTGCCTGTCGTCTGCCTGACGGCAGTCAGGGCAGATAAGTTAAAAATGAAATTAATTTTGTTCTATTGCTTTTGCCAATTGATCTGGCGGGATATTACCTATTGCTGTTTTTTGTAATTCACCCATAATCCATTGTTTTGATACTTTATCATCTTTAGAGATTTTAATCTCAGAAAATTTTTGTTTTAAAAATGGAATTTTTGATAAGATTTCTTCTTTAGGAACAGATTTAAAGTTGATGCTTGTGAGAATAGAATCAAAATCCATTTTTGGGTGTTGATAAACTACCGGAAGCATATTTTTGCTTAGTTGAATATCCAGTTTCTTATCAATTAAATATTTAAATAAATCATAAATTTTGGAGTATTCAAATTTGTCTGCAGACGTATAATGGCCCTCAACAAATTTTAATCGATGCCCGATAAATGTTCCTATAAACTTTGGTTTAATCTTTAATGTATTGATAATATTCTCAATAAGCAGGAATAGATTATTCCTAAAAATAAATGTGTATGTATCTTCAGGGATTCCCCACTTTTTTAGCTGATTATACCTGTCAATTACATCCGATGGTAAATTTTTACTAAGTCCATCAATATAACTGTTTTCTAAAGGAATTGGTGCTGAATCAGTATCTGGATACATTCTGTCAGCTCCCGGAAGAACTCTTTCAAAAATAGTTGTTCCATCAAGGAATGATTTACGAGTTTCTTGTGGAACTCCCTCGAATGCCATTTGGCAACGTTCTTCAATGGTTTCAAGTGCTGTTGGAATATCTTCATCTGGTGCACAGAAAATGATTTGAGCATCGTTTTTATTTGCATTCAGGAGTTCTTTTATTTTAAAGAAATTTTCGTCAATTACTTTTGGTTCTATTTCTTCAGAATGAATCATGTTTGGTTTTTCTAAACAAGCTATAACTTTTAATCTGTCTGTAATTTCATCCGCAAATATTTTACCCGGCTGAGTAAAATGAGATAAGATACCTTTAAAATCAGGAAGATTAACAGCAATTATTCTGTGCTTATCAATTAAACCGTTAGTAATTGGTTCATATTTTAAATCAAAATCACGATAATCTATTTCCTGATGTTGTATTTTCCATTTTGAGGAATCTTTTACACTATCATTTAATTTAC
>JAUVUS010000355.1 GCA_030600865.1 Bacteroidales bacterium
CAGGAGAATATAAATAGATTCCCTACATCGGCTAATGTTTATGACAGCCTGGCTGAAGCATATGAGAATAATGAGCAATATGAACTGGCAGAAAAGAATTATGCAAAAGCCTGCGAATTGGTTAAGGATGATGATCCTAATTTGAATGTCTTTAAAAAGAACCTGGAAAGAATGCAAAAGATCTTTGCAGATTGATTCCACAGGAATAAATAAAATTAAACGGGCTTTCGCCCGTTTTTTTATTGCCTAATTCATCTTGTTGTTTTTCTTTCATAAGCGAATGAATATAAAAATTTTATTTAGTATTAATAACTTTTATCAAATTGATATATCTTAAACTTCATTTTCATCAAAAATATAACTTTAATATTTTGAATTAACAAAATAGAAACTTGTATCATTTCAATAAGTAATTAACAGCCAAATTCTCTTAAAGACTGTTCAGTATTGAATATAATGTGATCGCTACCGGACACCCTAATTAAATACAATGTGCTGCATCCCCCTATATTTGCACGTTTTAAACAATGGCACAGGAATTGCTTACTTAAATATGTGAAAACATTGAATCAAGGAGGATTGAAAAATGTTAAAGCAAATTATTGTGATTATTTTAGTTGGGTTTATTAGTTCGTTATTATGTACTACTATTGAATTGGATCAGCAGGAAGGTACATGTAAACCATTTATCGATTTTTATGCTAATAATTTAGTTTCAGCTGAAGTAGCAGGACAAGGCTATGCAGGTGTTGCCGATGTTGGTGGTATTTCATTTTCCAATATTAATCCCGCCTCATTTGATATTAAGAATGATGCTCAGATCTATTATGAATACGGTTTAAAAAACAACACAAATTTATTCTCGGATCTCAATAGCGATGGCAACGATATTACAAGCTATCGTTCAGGCGTGTCAGCAGCTTTTGCCTACAAATTTTCCGAATATGTACGAGCCGGAATAATTTACACAGCAAAGAGCAGCTACAATATAGACTTAGGAGAAGTTTATAATACCCACAACGGTGAAATACTTGATATTTTTTCATTATCCGAGAAACGTTACATCAATTCTGTGAATGTCCCAATTTCCTATGTTCTTGATAAGTTCAGGTTTGGAGTAGGTTTGAATTTAGATATCTACCATTCTGAGATCAATAACGTTTATCCGTTAGATAATGGAAGTTTGAGCAGCTTTTGCGGAAAATTAGATTTTATCTTATTCAGACCAAAATTAGGAGCAATTTATTCCCCATTACAAAATCTCTCTTTTGGTTTGTCTTTTTTAATGCCTGTAGAAAAGCAACTAACAACAGATTGCGATCAATTCTTTGTGGAATATAATACAAATATTTTCCCTATGGAAATACTTGTTGGAACAAAATTCACCACTCCCAATATTCCATTGTCTGTGTTATTAGATTTCAGCTATAAGCAATACTCTGAAATGGATGAATTTGTAGACAGCAATAACTTCCATTTAGGATTAGAATTTGCCCCGTTTGAAAAACTGCACATTAGAACAGGTATGTTTACTAATTTTGACATCAGGAATACAGACTACACAGTTACAGATATGTATGGTGACGAGTTTGATTATTGGCAGGATTCTGAGACTTTTGAAGATAGAAAATTCCTTACTTTAGGACTCTCATATTTCTGGAGAAGAACAGAAATTAATCTTGCTGTAGTAGATAATAGTCTTTTAACTGACAGTGATATTAAGCAAACTTATGCTAAACTTGGTTTCACTGTCCAATTGGCGCATCCATAATAAATTATTCATAAACTCCTGAATAAAGAAAAAGACGTATCCTCATTAACGGGCGAAAGCCCGTTTTTTTTATTTAGAAAAACATCTTTAACCGAACCCCATCCCTACCCTTCCCCTTTACTAACTAAAAGGAGATCGTTTTTCTATGAAAATCCGACTCTTAGAGGAAGGGTTTGAAGGAATATCAAGAAGAAAATTATCTCTCCCTCTTGATTTAAGAGAAGGACGGGGGGAGTTCAGTAATGAATTATTTGACATATAAATAGTTAACTCCCAACCTTGACGTTGTAAACTTAAATTTTATGAACTTTGCACCTTATTGTGATCTCAAATGGAGTATTTATGAGTAATCTTGTACCTCTGAAAAACTTGATTAATAAGATTATCTACTTGCGTGGACAAAAAGTGATGTTGGACAGAGATTTAGCGGAATTATATGGTGTGGAAACAAGAATTTTAAATCAGGCTGTCACAAGAAATCCTGAAAGATTCCCCAAGGACTTCATGTATCAACTTACAAATAAAGAGTTTACAATCTTGAAATCACAATTTGTGATATCAAGTTGGGGCGGCAGAAGATATCCACCTTTTGCCTTCACCGAACAAGGAATTGCTATGCTCTCATCCGTCTTGCATAGCGAGCGAGCGATAAATGTAAACATTGCTATAATGCGAGCTTTCGTTAAACTGCGTGAACTGCTGCTTACTAACAAAGAACTGAATAGTAAATTGCAGAAGATAGAAGCCAAATATGACAAACAATTTCGTGTTGTGTTTGAAGTATTACAGCAATTGATGGAAACACCAGCAAAACCCAGAAAAGAAATTGGTTTTAAAAGAAAGAAATCTTGAAGTACCAATTTGGCACCTCAAGTTCAAGGAGTAATTATGAAAAAAGATGCACATTATTATGCAGTATTAGCTTTTGCCAGAGCTTGTGGTTTTAAAAAAGAAGCAGCCTATTCTGTAGCTTATGCATCGCAGTTCGTAGATGATGCCAAGATCAACCATATAACTTTTAAAGAAAAACCAGCCAATATCGAATTTGAGATAATTGATAATAAACCTGCTTTCTTTAATATGGCAACTTGCCATTCTTATTTTAAAGTTAAGACATTTAATTTTTCTTCTATGATGAATAATACATCTGCTTTTCATTTTGTACCCGGATGCGAAGGAGAGAGCTTTATTGAGAAAATGCAATGTAAAGAAAACAAACAGGTTATAAAAAATATTCTTAGAGACGCAAAAAAAGATAACGACCTTGTAAAATTCGGAATGGTGCTGCATCCTTTTGCAGATACTTTTGCACATAAGGGATTTTCTGGATTATTAAGTAAGGTAAATGATATACAAAGATGTAAACCCAGGAAGATCAGCAGTATCGTGCTCAAGCCCTTAATTCGAGCAATGCTCCTGTTCGGTAATAAGAAATTTGATAAGTACCTCGATTCCGCTATGCCGGCTTATGGTCATGGACAAGCAATGGAAAACCCTGACCTGCCATATTTAAAATGGTCGTATAAATATGATTATACCCATGAATTTACTGAAGAACTAAAACAAACTGATAAAGACAATAAAAAGCGCTTTAAGCGAGCATTCGAAAACATTAAACAGCATCTGGATGAATATCTGAGTAAACATCCTGAATATAAAGACGATAATATTAGTTTTACTAATTTCGATAAACTCTACAAAGTTCTTATAAAACGAGGAAGTGATAAAAAAAGAATTAAAAATTGGCAAAAACTTCTATTAGAAACCGAATTACTCCTGAAATCTGACAAAGCATATAATTATAACGAAAACTTTTGGTTAGAACAAGCATTTTCAAATTTTAATAAAAAGAAGTTCGATGATAGAAAAGTAACTAATGCGATATTGGCAGATAACTTTAATGATTCCAATTGGTATAAATTCTACAAAGCAGTTAAATGGTATAAA
>JAUVUS010000227.1 GCA_030600865.1 Bacteroidales bacterium
ATTATGAGCGATTGTGGAATTCATGTGGTTGAATCCCCTGCTGAAATTGGAAAAAAAATGTTTGAGGTTTTAAAAAAATAATTCATTCTTTTTCATACATTTGGATCATGTTGAGAAATTGGGAAAATAAAGTTGTTGTTATAGCTGAAGATGAGCAAATAAATTATTTGTTCCTAAAAGCTGTTTTAAAACCAACAAAGGCCCAATTGATCTGGACAAAAACCGGAAGAGAAACCATTGATATTTGTAATACTGAAAAAGTAGACATTGTGTTAATGGATATAAAAATGCCTGATTTAAATGGTCTTGAGGCTACTATTGAAATTAAAAAAGATTTTCCTAATTTACCAATCATTGCACAAACTGCGTATGCAATGGAAGAAGATGAAGATGCAAGTATGGAAGCTGGTTGCGATGATTACATATCGAAGCCAATTCGTCCTGAAAACCTGCTTATCATAATGTCGAAGTATTTAAGTTAAGAACTCCTGACCTAATAATTGATTATCAGTAAAATACAATATTTTGTTCGTAAAATGTCATTGTTGCAAAAATATCGAATATTGAACGCCGAATGATGAATGATGAATTTTGCTGACGCACGAAAGTAAATCAGCGTAAACTCTTTACTTCATAATTCAACATTGGATATTCGATATTAATCTTTCTAAAATGTGACAATACTGATTACGATAGGTCAGAATTTCTGATATTAGTGTTTTATAAAAAATAGTGTATCAGGAGTTCTAAAATTAAATGATTCTGTTGATATTTGATATTTGATATTTGGTGTTTGATCTTAAATTGCTACTGCAAATCCAATTCTTAATTGTGGATAAGTATATGGATTATCTCCTGATTGTGTAACATTCCATAACAATATAATATAAGATTTTGAACCTCGTCCCATTTGTTGAACATACCCTCCTCCAATAAGTATATTGTGTAACCAATATCTATCGTAATTTAAATCAGGATCATTAAAATATATGTAATTATATTCTGTATTTAGAAATTCATATTCGACATGTGCAATTATTCCACTATGCCCTTTTACTTTAATAAGATTTCTAAAATCTTTAACAACGGCAAATTGAGAAAAAACACTGCCACCATATACACTTGTTTCAAAATCGCCATATATTGATCTTTTATCATTGTAATATTGATATTTTCCACTTAATCCCATACTCAATCTTTCAGTTAATTGAGTTCCAAATATAACATTTACATCTACATAAGTATAAGCTCCAAAACCCATCCATAATGAGCCACCCCAAAATAAATATGATTCTTTTGTTTCTCCTTCTGATTTATTTTTAATGTTTTGATTTTTCTGAGCATCTACCTGATGAGTCGTAATTAAAATAAAAAATATAAAACTTAATACTACTTTAGCTATTCTCATAAATAATCTATTTTTACAGAACAAATTTATTAAATCATAAAAAATATTTAAATTCCCAAATAATATTTTAAATATAATACATAAATTATGAATATAGTAATCACTGGAGCGAGCAAAGGAATTGGTTTTCACCTTGCGAAATTATTTACAAAAGATGAAAATAACACGGTTGTAGCTATTGCACGAAGCGAGAATCTTCTTAAAGAGTTAAAAAACGATTGTAACAAGCAGAATTTAAAAAATAAAATTAAAATTGTAGTATTTGATATTGAAGATCCAAATAATGTAAAAAACAGGCTTAAAAATGAAATAATAAAACATATCGACTCTGTAGACATCCTAATTAACAACGCCGGATTTCTAATAAATAAATCTTTTGTAGATATGGATATTAAAGAAATTCAGAAAATTTATAATATTAACTTTATTAGTCATTCAGTTTTAATACAAGATTTAATTCCATTTCTGAAAGAAAGTAAATTAGGACATGTGGTTAATATTTCAAGTATGGGAGCTTATCAGGGAAGTTCTAAATTCCCGGGCTTGTCATTTTACAGTTCAAGTAAAGCAGCTTTGGCTAATTTAACGGAATGCCTGGCCGAAGAATTCAAAAACGATAATATAAAATTTAACTGTTTAGCTCTTGGGGCAGTTAATACCGAAATGCTAAAAACCGCTTTCCCAGATTTTAATGCACCACTTAATGCAGATGAAATGGCTAATTTCATATACGATTTTGCAATCAATGGAAGTAAATATTTTAATGGCAAAATAATACCTGTTAGTATTTCAACACCATAAAAAAAGGCATCAAAACAGATGCCTTTTCAACAGATAATACAATTTACTATTTATATATCTTTGGCTTTATTTCATTATTCATAACCATTCGACCATTCATTGCCAATGCTTCCATCTCATCTTCGCCCGGATAAACAACAACCGGAGCAATAAATGTAACCATTTCTTTAATGTAATCAACTACAATTCTATCATGAGCCATACCACCTGTTAAAATAATTGCATCAACTTCTCCTTTTAGAACAGCACTTAATGATGCAATTTCTTTACCTAACTGATATCCAACTGCATCATGTACTTTTTCTGCGTTCTTATCACCAGCTTTAATTTTCATTTCAACCTCGTAAGCATCATTTGTTCCAAGATAAGATACAAAACCACCTTCTCCTTTAATCATCTTTTTAACTTCATCGTGAGTATATTCTCCGCTAAAGCAAAGTTTTGCAACCTGACCACAAGGTAAAGTGCCCGTTCTTTCTGGAGAGAATGGACCATCACCATCTAGAGCATTGTTCACATCAATTACTCTTCCTTTTTTGTGGGCACCAACAGAAATACCGCCACCTAAGTGAGAAACAATTAAGTTAAGTTCTTCATAAGGTTTATCAACAGATTTTGAATACTTTCGAGCAATTGCTTTTTGATTCAATGCATGGAAAATCGAATGACGAGTAAATTTAGGATGACCAGTATAACGAGCTACATCTTCCATCTCGTCAACAACTATAGGGTCGGCAATAAAGGCTCTTGCTCCTTTTAAAGATTTAGCTATATCATTTGCGATTAAACCTCCTAAATTACTTGCATGCTCACCTAACTTACTTTCATGCAAATCTTTAATCATTTGTTCATTAACCTCATAAACACCTGATTCTATTGGCTTAACCAATCCCCCACGGCCAACAATAGCTGTAATTAAATCGATTCTGATTTTAGCATCTTTAAGTTCTTTTAAAATAATTTCTTTTCTAAACTGAAATTGATCAGCGATATTAGGAAAAGGTTTTAAATCTTCAGAAGAATGTTTAACATTTTTCAGAAAGATTGATTTTGAACCCTGATAAACGGCTATCTTCGTTGATGTTGAACCCGGATTTATAGCTAAAATTCTTTGGTTTTCCATTTCTATTTATTTTTCAAATTTATTATTCCACCCAATTACATTGCCGCCGCTAAAGCTATCGACATCATTTTACTTTTATTTGTATCTGCTCTTGAAGTAAGAACGATAGGAACTTTAGCTCCCATAATTACAGCGGCAGAAGTACATCCTCCCATAAACATTAATGTTTTGTAAAGCATGTTTCCGCTATTTAAATCCGGAGCAACTAAAATATCAGCATCACCGGCTACATCGCTAATAACACCTTTATGTTCGGCTGCTTCTTTAGAAACAGCATTATCTATTGCAAATGGTCCATCAACTATACATCCTTGTATTTGTCCTCTTCTGTTCATTACAGCTAACATGGCAGCATGAGTTGTCGATTCTATCTTAGGATTTACAACTTCCAAAGGCCCCACAACAGCAACTTTAGGTATTTTTATTCCTAAACGGTGAAATACTTCAACAGAATTATTTATGATATCTACCTTTTCGTTTAAGCTTGGTAAAATATTCATTCCTGCATCAGTAATACCAATTAACTTATGATAATATGGCGATTCGATAAGTGCAAAATGACTTAATGTTGATCCTTTTGTTAAACCATTTTCTTTATCGAGAACAGCTTTTAATAATGGAGCAGTACTTACCAGACCTTTCATTAAAATATCTGCTTTTCCCTCTTTAATAAGAGCAACAGCTTTAACTGATGATATAGCAGGAATGTTTTCTTCATAAATTTCAATTCCGGAAAGATCAAAGTTTATTTCTTTGCATATTCTTTCAATCTCAGTTTTATTTCCAACCAATACCGGAATAATTATTCCTTCGAGGTAAGCATTCTTAACAGCTTTCAAAACAGGTTTGTCAGCTGCTGCTGCAACTGCTAATCGCCTTGTCTCTTTACTCTTAGCAATACTTATTATATCGTTTAATGATTTATAAGTCATTTTATTATTTTTTAAATTTTAAACACAGGTCTAAAATTGCCGCAAAAATATGTAATAAATCTATTTTAAAATATATAGGCAAATTTACAATAAACCACTAACAATTTTTTGAGTATCCTGTGCAATAACCAGTTCTTCGTCAGTTGTAACCACGACAACTTTTGTTTTGGATCCTGGCTTAGTTAGTTCCAGATCAATACCGCGTTTTTTATCATTCAATTCAACATCAAAATCAACACCTAAAAATCCAAGATTCTCACAAACATCACGTCTCACATCAAAACCATTTTCGCCGATTCCTCCAGTAAACAGTATCAAATCCACACCTCCCATCGCAGCAGCATAAGCACCAATATAATGTATAACTCTATAAGTGAACATGTCCAATGCTAACTTTGCTCTTTCATGTCCTTCCGCGGCAGCTTGCTCAAGATCTCTCATGTCTGATGACAGGCCTGAAATACCTAATAAACCACTGCGCTTATTAATCATATTATTGCTATCCTGAATTGTTAAATCCTCCTTTTCAGCGATAAATAACAAAGCACCTAAATCAAGGTTACCGGCACGTGTTCCCATTAATAATCCTTCGACTGGTGTAAAACCCATTGAGGTATCTATCGATTTACCATTTTTAATAGCGGCAACCGATGCACCATTTCCTAAATGGCAAGAAATTACTTTTTTATCTTCCCAGTTCCAACCTACTAGTTTGCAAGCTTTTTTTGCAACAAACTTATGGCTTGTACCATGAAAACCATATCGCCTTACTTTATATTTTTCATAATACTCATAAGGTAATCCATACAAAAATGCTTTTGGTTCCATTGATTGATGGAATGAAGTATCAAAAACAGCC
>JAUVUS010000340.1 GCA_030600865.1 Bacteroidales bacterium
ATTAATTGCCACATAGATTTTATAAACACACGCATCTTTATCTTTTACCATCTCACGACCTACTTGACTTGTATGTTTAATTGTGCCCCAAGCAATAAGTTTGTTTAAAATTTCATTCTTTGTTTTTCCTTCAATTAAAACCTTGTCTTTGATTTCAATGTGTCCAATATAGCTATTCATTGGAAAACAGTCATTTTGCGCTTTTGCAACTATATGAAATAATCCAAATACAATGAGTGTTGCTGCAAATAATTTTATTTTTTTCATATTATTTATCATTGGTTAATGGAAAGGTTTTGATGAAGCTTAAAAACTTAGATTTACCATTTTTTTTAAGTTCAAATTTTAATATACTCCCATTCTCTAAAGTACACAGACTTCTGACTTCTTTTTTGTCTTCTAAATACCATTTTATGCTATATGTATTTTCAATTCCTGTTGCTTCGATATATGCTTTTACTTCTCCTTTTTTCCATAATGGATTATCACTTTCCAGAATTACTGCAATAAAAGCATCATCTCTCTTTCGTATACCTATTCTGTAGAAAGATAATTCAACAGTATTGTAAGTGTTAAAGATTCCTTCAATAGCATTTAAATCTTGTGAGTTTCTATAATATGTTTTTAAAGATTCTTCGGTTTCACTTGTCATCTCAACAGGAGGATACAATGGAATTTTTTCCTTTGGTCTTAATCTTGGATTATATCTATATGACCTGAGAAATTTATTAAAAGCACCTTTCAGCGACTTTTTTAAAACTGCATCTTTTGCACTTCCAGCAGTTGTAACATCATTGTCATTATATATAATATTATTCTTACAATCTTTTAAAGTAACATCCACACTTAACTTCCAGCCACCTTTTGAATGAGTGATGTCACAATATAGCATTAAACATTTATTCTCAATAATTTCTTGTGGTGCTTGATTTAAATCAGTGATAACTATTAGTCCTTTTTGCGAACATAAATCTCTGGCATAGTTTGATAAACCATAAATATCCTTACCTGAGTATCCATAATCAATGTCAGGAATATAAATATGTTTATAACCGTTATATTTTTGAGAATAAAGATTTGTTATCGCAACAAACATTATGATTAAAAAGAGTTTAAATGATTTCATTTTCATAGTTTATTCTTTATGATAGAAATATTGACTATTTACATGACAAAAGAGAATACATCATTTTTTGTTTAACGAAAGCTAAAGATAGTTAATCTGCTTCATAATCCAATCAATATCAATTCATTTTATCAAACCAAATCCATTTCTGGTAACCGTCAAATATGTCTGCCCGATTCTTCGATTATTATTTTTTGAGAGAATAATTTTCAAATAACAATATTTTATTTTTGGACAGTATTTAAAAATTATATTACATTTGCTCAACACAATAAGTCGTAATAAAAAAGCTTATAATGAATGTCAGTAAAATTATTTATTATTACGTAATTGCAATTCAAGTTGGCTACCTTAAACGCTTCGGTGGTTTGTGATTCCATAAAAAATATTCTCAAACATATATCTTTTTTTTTATAAGTTTTTAAATTTTCATAACTTATAGCTTTTTAAAATCAATTCAATTTTAAAATAATAAACCAGTATAATATGCAAAAACTACTATTATTAGGCGACGAAGCTATTGCTCAGGGAGCATTAGACGGAGGGATATCGGGAATTTATGCTTATCCGGGAACACCATCCACTGAAATTACCGAATATGTTCAGGCTTCAAAATTTGCTAAGGAAAACAACATTCATAGCCAATGGTCGGTAAATGAAAAAACAGCTATGGAGTCAGGTTTAGGTATGTCATATGCAGGAAAGCGTGCTATGGTTTCTATGAAACATGTTGGATTAAATGTTGCTGCCGATGCTTTTGTTAACTCATCAATTACAGGCGTAAATGGTGGATTAATTGTTGTTGCTGCCGATGATCCATCAATGCACTCATCACAAAACGAACAAGATTCAAGATTTTATGGAAACTTTGCAATGATTCCAATTCTTGAACCTGCTAATCAGCAAGAAGCTTACGAAATGGCTTATTACGGATTTGAGTTATCAGAAAAATTCAAATTACCTGTTATGCTACGTATAACAACAAGATTAGCACATTCTCGTGCCGGGGTTGAAACATTAAGTCAAAAACCACAAAATGATAATTCATTGCCATCAGATTTAAGACAATTTGTATTATTACCTGCAATTGCCCGTAAAAATTACAAATCACTTCTTGCAAATCAGGCAGGGATTGAAGAAGCTTCGGAAGAATCAAAATTCAATACATATATCGATGGTTCAGATAAATCATTAGGTATTATAACCACAGGTATTGCATTTAACTATTTAATGGAAAATTTCCAGGATAAAAAATTAAATCACCCTGTTTTAAAAATTGGACAATATCCTATTCCACGAAAACAGATAATGAAAATGGTTAATGAATGTGATAAGATTTTGGTTCTTGAAGAAGGTGCTCCAATTGTTGAAGAAATGCTAAAGGGTTATCAGGAGGCAGGAACTCCTGTTATTGGCCGACTGGATGGAACATTACCACGCGACGGTGAATTAAATCCGAATTTAGTAGCAAAAGCATTAGAATTAGAAACTGTTTTAGATAGTACTATTCCGGAAATCGTTAAAAATCGCCCGCCATCAATGTGTGTAGGTTGTGGTCATATTGACGCATACGAAGCCTTAAATATAGCTGTGGCTGAATATGGTGCAGGGAGAGTATTTTCTGATATTGGATGTTATACATTAGGAGCTTTACCGCCGTACAATGCAATTAATTCGTGTGTTGATATGGGAGCCTCGATAACTATGGCAAAGGGTGCTGCAGATGCTGGTATGGTTGCTACTGTTGCTATTATTGGTGATTCTACTTTTACACACTCCGGTATTACCGGTTTAATTGATTGTGTTACAGAAAACAGTCCTGTTACTATAATCATTTCCGATAATTTTACAACAGGAATGACCGGCGGACAAGATTCTAAAGCACTTGGTAAAATTGAAGATATTTGTAAAGGTGTTGGTGTAGATCCTGATCATATAAAAGTTTTCAGACCCTTGAAGAAAAACATGGACGAAATGGTTCAGATTATAAAAGATGAATTGGCTTATAAAGGTGTATCTGTAATTATCCCACGCCGGCAATGTATTCAAACAATGAAAAATAAAAGCTTAGTTGAAAAAATCAAAGAGCTTGGTTTATAATAATGAATAGTTGGCAATTGGCTGGAAGCAGTTGGCAGTTAGGATTTGTGTTGGATTGTTGAAGAATTTTCGTAATGATACTTTATGTTCTTGGTGCTAAAAAATATATTAAGCTAAAGGCTAATAGCCAATAACTAATAGCTTTTTTAAAACTTGTAAATAATTACTCCAATACTAATAATTGAAAAATTAATATTTAACTTAAAAAATTACAAAATGAAAACAGATATAATATTGGCCGGTGTAGGTGGACAGGGAATTTTATCAATTGCCGCTACTATTGGTATGGCAGCTTTACATAATAATCTTTATTTGAAACAAGCCGAAGTTCACGGAATGAGTCAACGTGGTGGTGCTGTTCAATCGAACATGAGAATATCTGATAAAGAGATAGCCTCGGATCTTATTCCAATGGGTGCTGCAGATATCATTCTTTCAGTTGAACCAATGGAATCATTAAGATATTTACCATATCTTAAAAAAGATGGTTGGTTAGTTACCAATACAACTCCATTTATTAATATTACAAATTATCCGGAAATAGAAGAAGTATTGGCTGAAGTAAAAAAGCAAAAAAACTATGTTGCACTTGATGCTGATAAGATTGCTTCAGAAATAGGATCGAAACGTTC
>JAUVUS010000247.1 GCA_030600865.1 Bacteroidales bacterium
ACACCTGAATTATTATCACTGGCAAAACCGCGTTTGTTTTTAACAGACATGAGATTTACAATTTTCTAAGACCTGTCAGGTTTTAAAAACCTGACAGGTCTATATTATTAAAACTTTTCGTCATATTTAGTCCAAAGAAAATCACCAAGCTCCCAGGCTTTATCAACTACTTTGGTTCCCCACTCGTTAGTATATTTAGTCAAATATTCAATTGTTTTTTGTGGATTATTTTTATCGTATAAGTTTGAAGCTTCTTCTTCAAAGGATTTTTGATTTTCAAAAAGCTCTTTTTGCATTGGATTCCAAACAGCATCAACATCATGGTGCATATCACCCCAACGTTGAGAAGTTAGTGTTCCTAAACGATTAAAAGCCCACCATGCCGATTCTCTGGTAAAACCATTTACTCTGCCTGGAGTTTTATACGGATTTGGAACATCTGTTACACTGCAATAAACAGGAACATAAATCGAACTTGCTACATTATCCTGAGCTAACCAAACCACACCTCCTATTTCATCAGGTAACCAGTCGCGACACTGAATAATAGTTGCATACATGGTATACCAGCGTGCAATTGTACGCTCTCCAAGAAAATCAATATGCCCGGTTTCTTTATCAACATGATACCAACCACCACTTACATTCGAAATTTCCAGTTGATCATAAGGCATAAAAGGATTAGCCATTGGAGAAATTATAGTCTTACCATCGCTATCAGTAGAAGTAATATTTCTTGTCATATCATAAGGTGTACCTTCGAAGTAATCTTTGAAAACCATTACAAAATCTTCTAAAGAAACTTTTTTATCGGGCTTTACAGAAAACGGATAGTTTTCAGCATTTGGGTCAAGATGTAATGATGGTGCTAATAAATCAAATACTCTCCACTCACGACGGCGAGCAGCAAAAGATTTTCTGCTTTCGGGCGCATATACGTAACAAAAACGAAAAGTTTCATTTTCGTTCCACCAGCCATTTTCTTTGGCTACATCAAATATATTTTCTGATGCCATAAAATAATCCGGCTGTGATAAATCAATTTCTTTTATGGTACTTGCGTTAACATTAACTGAAATATGATTATCAGGAACACATTGTGCAACCCAAACAGCACCTACTTTACCTTTTCCTGAGCCAACAATTTCGAAATGCCATACTTCTTTCGGGTCAGCAATTGTTAAACACCCACCATAATCGTTCCATCCGTATTTCTTCGTTAACTCACCGGCCATATTAATTGCTTCGCGTGCAGTAGTACAACGCTCAACCATTAATTGACAAAGTCTCTGGCAATCAATCAAACCTGCATCAGACTGAAGCTCATCTCTCCCACCAAATGTTGATTCGCCAATTCCAAGTTGCTTTTCGTTCATACAAGGGTATGCCGAATTAATATATTTATATGTATGTTCAACTTGTGGTATTTCTCCTATCTTGTCATGTTTATACGCAGGCATAGCTGTGGTATTATCAGCAGTACGTTTATACATTGAAGCCTTATCGCCAGTTTTATGATCTTTAGCGGGTTTAATGTCCATCCACGAACGTGTTCTATGACTATCATCTGTATGTGAAGTAATTACAGATCCATCTACCGATGCAAGTTTGCCAACTGTTATTGATGTACAACCTTCTGGCACTCCACCTTTCCAGTCACTTTTATCCTGTGCTATTGAAAAATTAATTAATATAGGTAAGGTTAATAAAAGAGAAAATAGTTTTTTTATTCTTTTCATCCTGTTTGTTTTTTTAAATTTAATTTGCCAATTTACTAAAAATGTACCCTAACTTTTTACATTTCGACAATTTATTTTATTCGATTAGTTTATTTATAAATAGTTTAAAGTATTTAAAATTCTTTAAAATAACAGACTAAAAAGTATAACTAATCAAAGAAATTTGTAATTTTGGTTTTCTCATTTTACAATTATGGATAAGAAAAAATTAAAGAAAAATATAATAAATATTTGTATTGACACTTTAGAAAAAAATGCACAGATAGTTCGTGAAACAATCGATGAAATTATTCAAACGGCAATTGAATATGAAGGAGATCATGACATTTTTGATCCTTTTAAGGGAGAAATGATGAAGAAAAAAGATATGCAGGTGAAGCATCTTGAAAATTATCTGGATGATATCAAATTAATTAAAAAGCTGACCCTGATAGAATATCAGAAAAAGTTGAATTTGGATCAGTTGTTATAACTGACAAACAAAAAATGTTTATTGCTGTTGCCCTGGGTAAAATTCAGGTTGAAGAAGATACATATTTTGCCATCTCTACGCAAGTACCAGTATTTAAGGCTATGCAAGATTTGAAAGTGGGCGACACTTTTACTATCAACAATAATCAGTTTACAATAAAAGATATTTTTTAATAAAAATATTTCCCCCTTAGACTTCGGTAGTCTCTCTTATAACAAAGCATCATATAAAATTTCAACCGGATGTAAAGCTTTACGTCCTGTTCCATCTTTAATTTGATGACGACAACTTGTTCCGGGAGCAGCTATTAAAGTTTCTGAACCTGCTTCACGCACCGCAGGAAAAAGGACCATCTCTCCTATTTTCATAGAAACCTCATAATGCTCTTTTTCATAACCAAACGAACCTGCCATTCCACAACAACCCGAAGGGATTTCTTCAACTGTATAATTTTCCGGGAATGAAAGCAAAAATTTAGTAGGATCAGTTGATGCTACAGCCTTTTGTTGGCAATGCCCATGCAATTTAATATGCCTCTTTTCTTTCGTAAATATTTCATTTGTAATAATTTCGCTTTCGATTTCTCTTTTCAGAAATTCATCAATCATCAGTGCATTTTCTGATAATTTCTGAGCTGCTTTCTTTAAATTGTTTCCGACTAAATCGGGATATTCATCGCGAAATGTTAAAATAGCGGAAGGTTCTATTCCCACTACAGGTGATTTTTCCGTAATAATATCTTTTAAATAGTTAACATTCGTTATGGCGATTTTGCGTGCTTTTCTTAGTAAGCCTTTCGATAAATAGGTTCGGCCACTATCAATATGTTTTGGTATTACAACTTTGTATCCCAAGCGGGTTAATAATTGCACGGTTTTTATACCAATATCTGTATCATTATAATTCGTAAATTCATCGTTAAATAAATAAACTTTTCCTTTGTTTTCCTGTTTGTTTTTCAACTCAAAAATATAGCGTTTCATCCATTTATTCATGGTTTGCCCTCTAAGCAAAGGCATACTTCTTTGCGGTGCAAAGCCAATAGTACGCATTATAAACGATGAAACAGCTCTGTTCTTCATCATCATATTATAAAACCAGGGCCAAACCGAAGCAAGCTTATTAATTTCAGTAATATATGCTACAAGCCTTGATCGTAATGGTATTCCGTGTGCATCATAATAATGTTGCAAGAACTCAGCTTTTAATTTAGCTACATCAACACTCGAAGGGCATTCTGATTTACAGGCTTTACATGATAAACATAAATCCATCACTTCCTTTATCTCAGGATGATCGAAAGGATTTTTTTTATTGGATGTTGTTAAAAATTCACGTAATATATTGGCTCTGGCACGGGTAACATCATTTTCGTTACGAGTAGCCATATAACTCGGACACATGGTGCCACCGGATTTTTCAGTTTTTCGGCAATCTCCACTCCCGTTACATTTTTCCGTTGCTCTAAGAATACCACCAACATTAGAAAAATCGAAGATGGTTTCAATTTTACGTTCTTCACGATCCGGTTCATATCGCAAATAACTTGTCATTGAAGAAACATCTACAATTTTACCCGGATTAAAAATATGATTCGGATCCCATACAGACTTTAGTTCCTGCAATAAACTATAATTCCTTTTGCCTATTATTATCGGTATAAATTCGCTACGCACACGACCATCGCCATGTTCACCACTTAATGAGCCATTGTATTTTTTAACCAAATGAGCAATTTCCAGTCCTATTGTTCTGAACATGGCAACATCTTTTGAATCTTTAAGATTCAAAATCGGCCGTAAATGCAGTTCTCCTGAACCAATATGTGCATGATAAACACATTCCAGTTTATGTTTATCCAGGATTTTTCTGAAATCAGCCATATAATTGGGCAATACTTCCACGTTTACTGCTGTATCTTCAATAACAGATACTGGTTTAGCATCACCTTCCATATTAGACAATACACCTAATCCTGCTTTACGTAAAGCCCATACTTTTTTGGTTTCATCACCATAAATTACCGGAAAATGATACCCAAAACCTGATTTTTTAAAATCCTCGATTAAATGATTACAACTTTCGTTGATTTCTTCAACTGTTTGCCTGGTAAACTCTATAATTAAAATTGCTCCCGGTTCACCTTCAATAAAATAACGATTTTTTAACTGATCACGATTCCCTTTGGTAAGATTCAGAATAGTATTATCCATCATCTCAACAGCACCCGGATTATGCTTTAAAGCCACCAAATTAGCCTTAAATGTTTCTTCTTTGGTTTTAAAATGTGCAGCTACAACAGCAATATTTTCAGGAGGAATATCAACTAAATTCAATTTAATTTCAGTAATTAAACCCAAAGTACCTTCTGAACCGCATATCAGGTTAGAAAAGTTAAATTGATTTTCAGTTTCGGTAAATGGTTCTGTTTCAAGAAGCAAATCAATCGCATATCCTGTATTACGCCTGTAAATTGATTTATCGGGGAATTCTTTGCGTATTTCGGCCTGATTATCCTTATCAATTAAAATACTATTAATATGTTTATATATTTTGTTTTCTAACTGATCACCGGAAAGTTTTTCCTCAAACTTATTTTTGCTTAAAGATTTAAATTCAACTTCTTTACCATCACTTAATAAAACTTTTGTTACTAAGGTATGATCGCGAGTTGTACCATAGATAATTGAATGCGAACCACAAGCGTTATTACCAACCATG
>JAUVUS010000155.1 GCA_030600865.1 Bacteroidales bacterium
CATATCCGTCGTATTATCTTCATCATAATCAGTTAAAATAGCCTGAGCAAAAGCCCCTGAAAAGGCAAAAGCTAATACAAGCGTCATAGCAATTTTAACTGATTATGATGAAGATAATACGACGGATATGAACCAAACTACAGGTACTACGTTTAGCCTTTATGTATACCCAGATTTGGTTTACAGCCCGGGTTATGTTGAAGCAGCAAATGCACCTTTAGGTGCTAATTCTGAATGGCGATGGACTTATGCTGGCTTGACAGGAGCACCACTTACTACTGTTTGGGCAGCTCAAAACAATGTTGATTTTACTGTTACTCCAGTTGGAGTTTATGCAGTTACTGTTGAAGAACGTAATACCCTTATTGGTTGTGCAGGTGGTGTTATAACACAAAATATAAATGTTGTTGCTGCACCTACTGGTGGTTTTACTACAGCTGATGCAACTGCTTATTGTGGAAATCAGGCTGCTCAGGCAATTAATATTAGATTTATTGAAAATGTTCCAAACGCATTAACAGCATATGGATTTGCTGTTAGCGAGCTTGTTGAAGAGATTGATGGTAGTGATGCTTGGATTGCAACTGTAAGCACTAATAATACGTTTGTCGATTTTCAACTTACAGCAAAAGCTAAATCTGGTACTCCTGGTGTTACACTTGCTACTCCAAATTTAGACTATGATTTCAACTCTTCTGCACTTGCAGTTTCAAATAATAATCGAACACGATATACTTATACGCTTTTAGAAGCTTCTGATGCGGGTACTGGTATTGATGGTATTATTTCAGCAATTAGCCAGAAATCAGGTTATACTGATGGTCTTGTAACATATGCTTTTACTGATGATGCAGTTGTATTTATTGTAAATCCTGCTCCTGTTACTGGCCCTATTTATCATATTGCTAATGATTACTCTTACTAAAATTAATTAATATAAAAACATCAAAACTGGTTCAGGATTTTCCTGAACCGGTTTTAAAACAAACCAACCTACGCTAAACCTGTCTGCCGACAGGCAGAGCTACGGTTGGTAAAAAAAACAAAAAATCATAGCACGACTTTTAAGTCGTGCCATGATTAAATAAAAAACAAAAGCATAACCAAAATAAAAAATTGAAAAATAATATTCAAATATTAATTTTTATCATTTTCCTGGTTTTCGGATCGGGGTTTAATAGTTATGCACAGGATTTACCTGTTGCTTGCGGTGGAGGTATTGTGCGTTATGGCGTAATTGGCGATAATGGTAATTCTGTTTTTGATTGGAGTGTTACTGGCGGAGATATTATAAACGACTACAATGATTCTATTGATGTGCAATGGAATTCGGTTGCAGGGGCTCATTTTATCCGGGTAACGGAAACAAATTTATATGGTTGTACTGGAGAACAATACGAAGATACTGTTATTGTTTCGACTCCTTTTGTTGATTTAGGATTGGATGCTGATATCTGTGTTGGTGAAACTTATGAGTTTATTGCTTCAGCCTCAGATATATCTACTTATTTGTGGCAAGACGATAGTAATGCTGAAACATTAATAGCTTCAACAGATGGACAGTACTGGGTTCGTGTAACCGATAATTATGGTTGTATCGCATCAGATACTGCTTTATTAATTGTTCATGATTTACCTGCTGTAGATTTAGGCCCTGATACTACATATTGTGGTGATGAAGGCCTTGTGTTTGATGTATCGGAATACGGAATTTATTATGATTGGTTCGATGGAGATATAGCATCAACATACACTGTATATACTCAAACTCAGGATCAGGAAATCTGGGTAAATGTTACGGATGATTTCGGTTGTGTTGGATCAGATACGGTTATAGTTCGTTCCTGTGGAGAATTGGAAATACCGAATGCATTTACTCCTAATGACGATGGTATAAATGATACATGGGAAATTGAACAATTATTTATTTTTAATGAGGTGACTGTCGATGTATTTAACAGATGGGGTGAAAGAGTTTTCCAGTCTAGTGGATATTCATCTGATCAGTTCTGGGATGGTACAAGCCAGAAAGGTAAAAAATTACCAATGGATGCTTATTATTATGTTATAGATTTACATAATGGTGAAGAGCCAATAGTTGGTAATGTAACAATAATAAGGTAGAATTTTGGAAATCTCACTTAGATTGATTTGTTTTACAAACTAATGAAAAAAATATTAACCATACTGTTTATCATAATGTTGACTGTGTTTTCTGCAAAAAGTCAGGAACCTATTTTTAGTCAATATACGATGAACAAATTCCTTATTAATCCTGCTTACGCTGGAAGTGAGGGATATACTACTTTTAATCTTACTGCACGTCAACAATGGCTGGGTTTTGAAGATGCACCAATGATCCAGGCTATAAGCGGGCAAACCAGGATTTTGAAAACAAGTCATATTTCAAAGTCAAGATCTGTCAAGAAAAGAACAAAAAAACGCCGTCCTAGTGGGAAAATAGGATTAGGGGCTTATTTATATAACGACCAGAACGGGCCTATTGGAAGAACAGGACTAGAGTTATCATATGCATATCATTTATTTATTCAAGACGGGCAGTTATCTTTAGGTTTATCTTTATCGGCATATCAGTTTAGAGTTAACACAAGTGAACTACACACTTTTGAGGGTTATGATCCATTAATTGACGAAGCACGCGAGAGCATGTTTATTCCTGATGGAAGTGTTGGAATATATTATACATATCAACCTTTTTATATTGGTGTATCAGCAAAGAATTTATTTCAGGCTTCTGTAAAATTCGGAGGTGACAATAGTTTTACTGATTATCAGCAAGTGAGAAATTATTATTTGATAACAGGCTATAGATATGATATGGATAATGATTTTGAAATTGAACCATCATTATTAATAAAAACAACTGAGGCATTTAATCTACAGGCAGATGTATCTGTAAAAGGATTTTATAAAAGAGATTATTGGTTAGGATTTTCTTATAGAACCGGTAATGCTATTGTTACTATGGTTGGTATAAAAATTGACAAGTTGTATGTTGGTTATGCTTTCGACTATTCTTTAAATGATATTCAAAGAATTAGTTATGGTTCGCATGAAATAATGATTGGAATGAATTTTGGCGACAATACCAGACGCTACAGATGGCTTAACAGATTCTAACACTAGGACTGCGAAGCGCCTGCTTCGCTGGTAAAAAAGTAATCCATCCCAGGTAATTTTTACTAAATTCTTTTTTTTGTGAATTTTATTTCGTTATCAGTTGAAATACTACTATAATTCGTTTTTTTGTAATGATTCTCGTAGCAGCCTGCCTGACGGCAGTCAGGGTGCTACGAGTTCCTTTTGGTAGCACATTAGGACAACGCAGCGCCTGCTGCGTTTATTTAGCATAAAATTTGTACTATTCTACAAAATTAATAAATTAGTAATTTGTAATAAATAACTATGCAGAAAAGACAAACACCTGATGAATACCGCCGAAACCTACCACATATTCAACCGCAGGGAGGTGTGTTTTTTATAACTTTTCGTCTGTATGGTTCAATACCTGTAAGTGAGATAGAAAATATATCAAATATTTATAAAAACACAAATACAACTGATATTTTAGGCAAATCAGTTAAAAGGCTAAAACAAGAACAACAGGAGGATTATTTTTTAGCTTTTGATGAATATTTAGATAATAATCTTAATGCCCCTTATTATTTGTCAAAACCGGAAATAGCACAATTAGTTTCTGATTCTTTACATTTTAGGGATGGTAGAGATTATAAGTTGGTTTGTTTTTGCATTATGAGTAATCATGTTCATATGATAATTTATAATCTTCAAAAGCCATTAGATAGGATTATGAAAGAACTGAAATCGTTTACTGGAAATGGGGCTTTGAAGATATTGAGGAATGTGGATAACGCAGCGCCTGCTGCGTTAAATAATCTCGTAGCAGGCGCTACGAGTTCCAGGTTCTGGCAACCCGAATCATTCGATAGAATTGTGCGTGACAGAAATGATATGGCTAATAAAATTTCATATATTTTAAATAATCCTGTTAAAGCAGGTTTTGTCAATTATTGGAAAAAGTGGAAATGGAGTTATTGTCGACCTGAATTTTTAAATGATTAATGGATATTATTATTTGTTTTTCTCGTAGCAGCCTGCCTGACGGCAGTCAGGGTGCTACGAGTTCCTTTTGGTAATGCAGTACATTAGGACAACGCAGCGTCTGCTGTGTTACAAAAAAAAGAAGTTAGCTGTGTAAACTCTGTCAGGGATTCGAAACCCTAACCAGAGTATTTTTTTGTATATTCATTTCAACTTGTAACGTTATATGGTTAATTTCGTAGAAAAACCAAATTAAATATTGTAGCAATATGAAAAAATGGATATCAATATCAGTGGCATTAATTATAATTATTATTGCATTTTTGGTTTCAAAGCCTAAAATATCAAATAATTATTATCAAAAAGGACAAACTTATACTGACTCTGCAAAATATGATGTGGCAGTTAAGTATTATAGTAAAGCATTAAATTTTAATAAGAAAAATATAAATGCTTTGTTAAACAGAGCTAATGCTTATTATCAGCTGGAACAAGAACTAAATGCTTTGGCCGATTTTAATAAGTTATTAGAACTTGATACAGAAAACTTTGAAGGATATTTTGGCAGGTCATTATTATTTATCAGGCAAGATGATTTAAAGAATGCTTTAGGTGATTTAAATATGGCATTAGACTTAGATAAAGAAAATCCTGATGTTTTTTACTTTTTGGCTTATGTTAAATCAAATTTAAACGAATATGATTTGGCTTTAGAGTATTTGAATGAAGCCGTTCAGTTGGATTCAGTTTATGCAGAGGCTTATCATCAACGAGGAATAGTTAAAGCCAACTTAGGAGATTTAGAAGGCTCTGTTGAAGATTTTAATAAAGCAATTGAATTGGATAAAGATAATTTAGATGCATATCAGCGTAGGGTTAAATACCGTATTGATAAAGATGATTACAAAGGTGCAATTGCTGATTATGATGCTATTATTAAATTGGATGTCAATAATCAGGATGCTTATTATCAGAGAGGATATTTTAAATTACAAACTCAGGATTTTGAGGGAGCATTAGATGATTTTGATAAAGCCATTGAGATTAACCCTCAAGATGCAAAATCGTATAAAAAAAGAGGTAATGCAAAAGCAGCTTTACTAAAATATGATGATGCTTTATCAGATTACGATAAAGCGATTGAATTGAATAAATCTGATTATGAACCTTATTTTAGAAAAGGTTTGGTATATATGCATAAATCAGACAATCAAAAAGCTATAATAAACTTTAACTTAGCCGTCAAATATAAGAATGATTATTTTGAATCATATTATTTACGAGGTGTTGCCAAAGCAATGCAACAAAAATATGAAGAGTCAATAAAGGATTTTAATTTAACGATTAAATACAATAAGAACTATTATGATGCATATTTAGGAAGAGCTATTTCTATGGGTGTCTTAAAAAAACATCAGGAATCATTGACTGATTATGATATATATCTTAGCAATGTAAATGATAATGGAAGTGCTTTTTTGAATAGAGGAGTATCAAGAATTAATATAAATGATTACGAAGGAGGATGTGAGGATTTTACAAAGGCTTTAGAGTTAGGTGTAAAACAAGCTCAGGATATGTTAAATATGTATTGTAAATCAACTAAAAATAATTAAATAAAAGACCTAAACGGATGAAACTACTATTCAATAAAATAGCAGGAGTTATTACAATAATATTTGTTTTAGTTCAATTCTCGGTTAATGCTCAAGATACTTTAGATCTTATAAGAATAGAACAAGCTGTCGATAAGTATTTAACCTACTTTTCAAATGATAATCCCGGAGCTGTTATTTTAGTAATAAAAAATGAAGAAATTATCTTTAATAAGGCTTATGGACTATCGAATGTGCAAGAAAATGAAATAATGACGGTCGATAAAACATTTAATATTGCAGAATTGTCAAAATCATTTACTTCACTTGCTGTTCTTAAACTAGTCGAAAAAAACAAACTGAGTTTAGACGATAATCTTATAGATATATTTCCAGATTTTCCTAGATATGGTAGAAATATAAAAATAAGAAACCTTCTTAATCATACGTCCGGTCTGGTAAGTTATAATGATGAAAATATACATTCAAATGATCAGGTTTACGAATTTTTAAAAAATCAAGATGAGCCTGTTTTTGAACCGGGAACCAAATGGAAATACAGTAATTCAGATTATGCTTTACTGGTTAAGATTATTGAAAAAAGTTCAAAAAAGTCATATAAGGATTTTTTACATAAGTATATCTTCAAGAAACTATCTATGCATAATACTTTTTTAGCAGATGAGATTAGCGATCAAAATATAGCTGAAAGTCATTTCAAAGAAGATGAAAAATATATTACAAAAAAAGATATTAGTAAAGTGTATGGGGAGCAGGGG
>JAUVUS010000169.1 GCA_030600865.1 Bacteroidales bacterium
AATAAAAAGAAAAAATATTTTGTACGATGATTATCAGATTCGAATCGGTTGAACATAAATTAGGGAATAATCATTTCAGCTATGACTTTCAGACAGATAGTCCTATAATCGGAGTTTTTGGCCCTAGTGGTGCAGGTAAAACTACATTATTCAATTTACTATCAGGAGTTGACACACCTAAAAAAGGTAAAATAAAGCTCAATTCTGAGATTTTAGTTGATATAGAGCAAGATCATATAATACAGGGTAAGAACCGAAATATTGGCTACGTTTTCCAAGAAAACTACCTATTTCCACATCTTTCTGTAAAAAAGAATTTATTATATAGCAAACCTTATATTAAAAGTAAAACTCAATATATTTCATTTGAAGATATTGTAAGTCTTTTGGATATTGTTCCGTTGCTTAATAAAAAGCCAAGGCAGCTTTCAGGTGGCGAGCGACAAAGGGTTGCTATTGGCAGAGCACTTCTCTCCCAACCCAGATTACTTTTACTCGATGAACCATTCTCGAATGTGGATTGTTCTAAAAGAAAGCAAATCATTTCGTATTTACTTAGAATCAATAATCATTTTCAAATTCCAATGGTTATTATAAGTCATCATTTAGAAGATATTTTGAAACTAACACGCAAAATTGTAATTATTGAAAATGGCAAATCAACAGTTTCGGGTGATGCTTTTACGATAATAAAAAATGGTGAAAAACCGGAATTGGTTCGACCTAAAAAATTCCAAAATACTTTTGAAGTTGCATTTAAAAGTTTTAATCAAATAGAAAAAATTTATAATCTTCTATTAAACAAAATTATTGAAATTAAAGTCTCAAATCATTCCAGACTTTTAAATGAAGATATTAAACAAGGAACCAGAATTCAACTAAGCCTTAGACCTATTGATGTTGCACTAAGCCTTGAAAAACAAAAGGGAACAACAATACAAAATCAATTGAAGGGAGTTGTAAAACAAATTATTCATAATTATGAAGCAATTTTTTGTGTGGTAGATTGTGGATTTGAATTATTTGTGGAAATATCGCAAGGCATAATAAATAATTTATATCTACACGAAGGACAAAAAATCTATTGCCAGATTAAAGCTAACGATTTTGATGTGGTTCATGTTTACGATGAAATCAAAACGAAAAAAAATAAAACTAAATTAATCCAGAAATACTCTGAATCAACTGAATTAACTATAAATTAGAAAAATCTAAAATTTATTAACTTTTTATTATGATAACATTCATTCTAAATAATAAATTAGTCCAAACTGAAAATCCCCCGGGAACTACCCTGCTCGATTTTATTCGTTACGAAATGAATTTACCGGGAACGAAGATTGGTTGTAGAGAAGGCGATTGCGGTGCCTGTACAGTTCTGGAAGGAATAATCGAAAATAATAAAGTAAAATACAAAAGCATTGTTTCTTGTTTAACTCCTATAGGAAATGTGCATGGTAAGCATATTGTTACAATCGAAGGAATAAATATGAAAGAACTGACTCCGGTTCAGAATGCCTTGGTTGATCATGCAGCCACACAATGCGGCTTTTGTACACCGGGCTTTGTAATGTCGCTTACCGGGCACAGCCTTTCTAAAGAGAAATCTGATAAAGAAAAAGCTATTGCTGCAATAAGTGGAAATATATGCCGCTGTACCGGATACAAATCCTTCGAAAAAGCTGCTGAAAGTATTTCTGAATTGCTAAAAATAAAAGATATTAATAACCCAATAAAGTGGTTAGTCGATAATAAACATTTACCGGAATATTTTCTAGAAATCGGAAATAGATTAAATGAAATCGAAAAGAATCAACTTGCAACATCTGAAAATGTACAGATTATTGGCGGCGGAACAGATTTAATGGTTCAGAAACCGGAAGAAATTGCAGAAACGGATATCAATTTATTTTACGACAGAAAAGACCTGAAAGGAATAAGAAAAGAAAAAGATTCAATTATTATTGGTTCCGCCTCTAATGCTGATGAAATAATGAGATCATCTATGATGCAGGAATATTTTCCGGATATAGAATCTCATTTTAAATTAATTTCATCGGAACAAATCCGTAAGATGGGAACTATTGCAGGAAATTTTATTAATGCTTCACCAATAGGCGATTTAAGCATCTTCTTTCTGGCTTTAAATGCTGATATCATATTAAAAGAGTCAAACAGTACACGAAGGTTATCTCTAAAAGATTTCTTTTTAGATTATAAAAAACTGAATCTTCAAAAAAACGAATACATTGAATCAGTTGTTATTCCAATTCCAAAAAATAGATTTTATTTCAATTTCGAAAAAGTTAGTAAACGAACACACTTAGATATTGCCAGCGTAAATACAGCAATTTATTTACAATTAAAAAATGATATGATCGAAGCCTGTACTATTTCTGCTGGCGGTGTAAGTGCTGTACCAAAATATTTAAGTAATACATCAGCTTATTTGATTGGTAAAAAAATTACCAATGGAACGATTATTAAAGCAAATGAAATAATTCAGGATGAGATCTCTCCTATTAGTGATATTAGGGGAAGTGCAGAATATAAACGATTGTTATTAAGACAATTGCTTTTTGCTCATTTTATAAAATTATTTCCAGAGAACATTTCCTTAAATGAATTATTAAGCTAATACTAATCATGTATCATCAAATAATGTACAGGTAATGGAATGATGGAATAATGGAATGATGTAATTAATTATATTGAAATATATTAATGAATATCTATTATAATAAACCTTATGGAAAGAAAGAATATTAATAGAGGTTTTAAACAATTACGAGTATGGAATGGCGCAATTGAATTGTATGTTCTTACCTGTAAGCTTCTCACAGAATTTCCTTTTGAACTAAAAAAAACAGTAGCAAACTGCATTGATGCTTCTCATAGTATTAGTAGAAATATTGCTGAAGGATACTCAAGAAGAAGTATTAAAGAGTATCTTAACTTTCTAAATATAGCTTTAGGTTCAAGTGGTGAATACCATTCTTGCATATTTAGTTTTCATAAAGCAAACCAAATAACCAATGAAGAATTTGAACAATTAGATAAACTTCATTATAAAACAGAAAATGAACTTATTCATCTGATAAAATCATTACAAAAGAAAATGAAAGAGGGAAACTGGGAAGTGACTTTTAATAATTGAGAAAAAAGACATGAAATATTTAACCCAATATTCCAACATTCCATTATTCCATAAGTTATTTATTTACAAAAGAAGCATAAAATATTTTAATATAATCTAAGAAGACTTTAAACTATCATACCGAAATGAAAAATATAGACTCAAAAAATCACGTTACGGGTAAATCTGTTTACATAGATGATATTCCGGTTCAGATAGGAACATTATTTGGAGCTGTTTTTGGTTCACCTAAAGCACATGGTAAAATTATCAATCTTGATTTATCAGAAGCAGAATCATTAGAAGGAGTTGAAAAAATATTTACTTATAAAGATATCCCCGGGAAAAATCAGATTGGTGGTATAATAGAAGACGAAACCTTGTTTGCTGAAGACGAAGTTGATTTCATTGGGCAACCAGTTGCATTTATTGTTGCTAAAAATGAAATAATTGCACGAAAAGCTGTAAAACTTATTAAAATTGATATTGAAGAATTGAAAGTTATTACTGATCCCAGAGAAGCTCAAGAAAAAGGACATTTATTGACACCTCCCAGAACTTTTAAAATGGGCGATGTTACCAATGAATGGTCAAAATGTGATTACATTTTCGAAGGAAAAGTTGAAAACGGTGGACAGGAACATTTATATATCGAAACACAAGGTTCTTACGCTTATCCAATAGATAATGGAAGTATAAAAATTCATTCATCAACACAGGGAGCCACTCTGGTGCAAAAAATTGCTGCTCAAGTTTTAGGTTTATCAATGCATCGAATTGAAGTTGATGTAGCACGTTTAGGTGGTGCTTTTGGAGGAAAAGAGGATCAGGCAACGGCATATGCTTGTATGGCTGCATTAGCAGCATACTTATTACAAAAACCTGTTAAAATAGCCTTGCATCGAATAGACGATATGCAGATGACAGGAAAACGCCATCCTTATAGTTCTGATTTTAAAATTGGTTTAAACAAAGATTATAAAATTCTTGCTCTCAAAACTACGATGTATCAGAATGGCGGAGCTGCAAATGACTTATCACCGGCCATTATGGAACGTACATTATTTCATTCTACCAATGTATATTTCATTCCAAATACGGAAGTTACCGTTTATAGTTGCAAAACCAATCTGCCGCCAAATACGGCATTTAGAGGATTTGGTGCACCACAGGGAATGTTTGTAATAGAAGCGGCAATAGCTAAGGCAGCTTGTCAATTAAACATTCCAACAAGCGAAATTCAGAAGAGAAATTTTATTAAAGAAAACGACGAATTTCAATACGGTCAAATTGCCGAAAATGCAAATATTGATCATTGCTACAAAACAGCCGACAAGACCTATCGTATTGAACAGGTTGAGCAGAAAATACAAGAATTCAATTCAAAAAATACAAATTATAAAAAAGGTATGGCAATAATGCCAATTTGTTTTGGTATTTCATTCACTAAAACTCCTATGAATCAGGCAAGAGCACTTGTTCATATTTATCAGGATGGAAGTATTGGCATTAGTACTGGTGCGGTTGAGATGGGGCAAAGCGTTAACACCAAAATGATTCAGGTAGCAGCATCCGTTTTTTCAATTAAACCTGAAAGAATAAAAATCGAATCAACCAATACAACCCGTGTTGCCAATACATCACCAACTGCTGCAAGTTCGGGAGCTGATTTAAACGGAAATGCTTTACGAATTGCATGTAATACTCTTCTTGAAAGATTGAAAGGAACTGCAGCAAAAATGCTATCGTGTAATATTTCCGAACTTAGCATCGAAAATGAAACAGTTATTCGCAATAATAAAAAAACTGAGATTCTTTGGGAACAATTGATAGAAACAGCATTTTTAGATCGTATTTGTCTTACTGAGAATGGTCATTATATTACACCAATCATACATTTCGATAAAACCAAAGAGAAAGGCCATCCGTTTGCATACCATGTTTATGGAATAGCTATTGTAACAGTTACTTTAGACTGTATTCGCGGAACCTACGAATTCGATGATGTAAAAATCGTTCACGATTTTGGAAACTGCATGAATACAATTATCGATCAGGGACAAATTGAAGGTGCCGTTGTACAAGGTATTGGCTGGATGACTATGGAAGAGCTATCTTACGCTAAAGATGGCAGATTATTGTCAAATAGCTTATCCACTTATAAAGTACCAGATATTTATTCTGTCCCTAAAAATATTGATATAACAGCCTTAAAAACTGAAGGACCGGAACTGGCTTTATTAAGATCAAAAGCAATTGGCGAACCACCGTTCATGTATGGAATTGGAGCCTACTTTGCATTAGCTAAAGCAATAAATGCATTTAATCCAAATTATAAAATTGATTTTGATGCTCCACTAACTCCTGAAAAAGTTTTAATGAGATTGTATCAAAAATAAATTCCAAATTTCGGATTTAAAGTTTCAAATTAACATGAAATTTGAAACCTGAAACTAGAAACTGAAGTACTTTCTATATTCTTCTAAGGTATTAATATTCACCAATACAGTTTCATCATCAACTTGTACTTTCCTTTTAGGATATCGATTCAGAAATTCTTTAAAATGGATTTGATCTTCTGTAGTTGTAATCACATCCTCAATTATTTTCTCAGAAAGTAAAACAGGGTGTCCTCCCTTTCCATCAAATTCAGGACTTATATAATCAGCCTTATCGGTGTTCCCTGATAATTCATTCAATACTTCATGATTTACAAAAGGGTTATCAACATTATGAACAAAAACAGGTAAAACTTCCGACATACTCTTTGCTCCTGTTTTTAAAGAATAAAACCTATGCCAATCAGGATGTTCATTTATTACTATTTTTACATTACCCGAAAATTGAATTTTATTTTCTGTCAAATAGTTATTTCCTGTTTCAT
>JAUVUS010000056.1 GCA_030600865.1 Bacteroidales bacterium
GCATAAAAAATAAATCCGATGCTAATAATCCTTAATCCTTGTGCTCCGGTTGTAATTATATCAGTGTTATTAATAAAAAGTTTTATAAAGAAATGAGGTTCAATTATAAAAACAATAGAAACAATACCTAATAAAACCATATTAACATAACCAGTTGCCCACACAGCTCGTTCTGCTCTATCTGGTTTATTGGCACCAAGATTCTGACCAACTAAAGTAGCCGCAGCATTACTTATACCCCATGATGGAAGCAGAACAAAAATGATTATTCGAATTGCAATTGTATAACCTGCCAGAGCAGTACTTCCAAACATGGCAATTATTCTTACCATTCCTATCCAGCTGGATGTAGCAATAATCGATTGCCCAATACCACCAAGCGAAATTTTAATAAGATCAAACATCACTTTTATGTTTAGTCGTATGGCTTTTTTATAAATCTTTATTCTTCCGTTTCCTTTAAATAATATGTAAAACTGATAAAGAACTGCTATACCTCTGCCTGTAGTTGTAGCAATTGCCGCACCTTTTATTCCCATTGCAGGGATGGGTCCGCACCCAAATATAAATAAAGGATCGAGCAAAATATTTATACCATTTGCTAATAACAATACCCTCATAGATATTGCTGCATCACCTGAACTTCTGAAAACAGCATTTATTATAAAAAGAAGCATTATAATTATATTGCTTCCCAGCAATATTGTTGGATATATGCTGCCATGATTAATAATTTCAGCATTAGCGCCCATTAACCTTAGAAGATCTTTGGCGAAAATCATACCCGGTATTCCAATTATTAAGGAAATCACAGAAGCGATGATTATTGCTTGTACAGCGGCTACGGAAGCCCTATAAGGTTTTTTTTCGCCAATTCTTCTTGAAACCAATGCAGTTGTTGCCATACTTAATCCCATTCCAATAGAATAAATTATTGTTAAAAGGGATTCTGTTATACCAACAGTTGCAATGGCATCGGATCCTAATTTTGAAACGAAAAAAATATCAGCAATAGCAAAAACTGATTCCATGATCATTTCCAGAACCATTGGTATTGCTAACAGTAATATTGCTTTGCTTAATTTTTCACTTGTAAAATCTTTGTCGGTGCCTGAGATGGCTTCTAGTATATTTTTCCAAAGCGATTTTAGACTATTTTTATTAATAGATTTATAATATGAAGACAATGTTTTTTTAGATAACATGATAATAAGTGTAATAGATAAAACAAACAGGATTAATTAAAAAAAGGAAATCAGGCAATTATTTACCTAGCAGGTGGTCGTAAAGACCGGCATAAATGTGGAAATAGGCTTCATGTTATTTTGTTTTATCATTACAAAGATAGGGAAAAACAAATCGTAAGTCCAAAGAATATTTTCAAAAAGGATTATTATGTTATTATTGATTTATCAAAACCGGGAATAAAAAAAGGATTCTAATTTCAGAATCCTAGTATATTTTTTAATCATCGTAACTTTCATCTTTGATGTTAGCCGCTTCATCAATATTGTCGTCAAGGTATTTTTCACCATCTTCATTCACATCATCTTCAAAATCATCCCGCAGCTTTCCGTCATCTCCAAAATCATCATCATCATTGATAATTTGCCTTGCTTCGCCTTCAGTCATACGAATTAAATAATAAATTTCATCTGTTTCAAACGGTAAAGCAGAAATAAATCTTCCCTCTTTATTAGTAAAAGTAATCAGGTTATCTTCATATCCTTCCGGATACTCAATCTTAATTCTGTTTAACGCTTCGTCAGGAAGCTTCTCGTAATCTATAACAATTCTTTTCTTTGCCACTTTTGTAATTATTTTTTATCTATTGCTTCATTGATTTTACAATGGTTATGGTAATTTGTGATTTTTAGTCTTTATACACGAAATTAGAAATAAAAGTTTTAGTTTTTTAAATAAAAATAAATAAAAACTTCTATTTTAATTCCATTCCCGGAGAATGTTCAGCTCGGCTTTTGAAGCCTAATTTCTCATAAAACCCGGCTTTGTCTTTTGCAGAAAATAATTGAATATCACGGACCTTGTGTTTTTTACATTTTGAAACAAGCTTTTCCATAATTTCTTTTCCAATTCCTTTACCTTGCCTGTCAGGATGAATAATAACATCAAGTATTAATGCATGAACTATTCCATCGCAAATAATTCTTCCAAATCCAATTAAATCATCTTTATCGAAAACGGAAATACTATACCATGAGTTTTTTAAGGCTGAGTATAATTCTTCTTTTGTTAATTCATATTTTGTATTCCAGTCTGTAGTTTCGAAGAGCTCAAAAAACTGGGCTGACGTTGGAAGTTTTTCAGAATATTCCATTTTAAAAGAAGTTTTTAATTGAATTAATGATCAGCATTAAGCCAAGAAATACTAAGATTATATAAATATACTTATGAAATCGTTCAATAGGAATTCTTTTATTAAGTCTTGCTCCAATAATAATAGCTAATAATACAACAGGTAAGCAATAAGCAAAATACCTAAGCACTTCATTTGTATAATTACCGGCAATTCCATGACTTATAACCAAGAGGATTCCAGTAGTAAAAAAGTAACCTTGTAAAGTTGCTCTGAAATTTTGAGGATTCCATTTTTTTAATGAGCTATAAATAACAATTGGAGGTCCATTCGTATTATAAGCTCCTCCTAAAACCCCTGCAAAAAAACCAAATATCCAGGCATATTTTTCAGTTTTAAGTTCAATTAGCTTTGGTTTTGCTAAGCTGTATACAGCAAAAAGAAAAACAATAATTCCAAGTATTAATTTAATGGTATTTTCATTTATATCATCCAAATACCAAAGCCCGATAGGGATTCCTATTAATGACGAAATAATTAATCGCCAGGCACTTTTAAACTCAACTTTATGCCAGTTCTTAATTAAAATAGAAAAAGCAATAAAAAAGGCAATTAGTGCAATTAAAGGAGTTGCAATTTTAATATCAATAAATAAAGCGAGTAATGGCATAGCTATTAATGCATCGCCAAAACCAAAAGTCGATCGGGTTAAAGTCGATACAAAAACAATACAAAGTATTAAAACAATTAAGTTAATATCCATTATTGCAATTTATTCCAAACCTAATTCGATGGTGAATATAAGAATTTTTTGTTATTGAGAAGTTTTAATAAAAAAGCCGGAACTAAATCCAGCTGTTATAATTTCTGAAGTCGATAAAAACTTCGCTGGTTTTATTTTCTTTTACAATGAATTTCCCTTTAATTGATTTACTTGGCTCTCCGTTATATGAGTAAACTTTAACCTCATAAGTATGTACGCCTGCTTCCAGTTTTTTCTCCAGCTTGACTTTTGGTATAGTTTCTGTCTCTGAAAAATCACTGTTATTATTTAAAGTTCCAAGTTTTTTTTGATCAACGTAAATATCAATATCAAAAGAACTGTTCATTATATCCTGATTTGTTTCGAAAGAAACTTCTCCGATTTTCTGTTCGACCTGTTCCTCCATTTCACAACTTAGAAGCAATGTAATAAGCATTATTCCTATGAATTTTTCAGGTTTCATTTTTTTATAATTTTTAAATTATATTTATAAGATGTTTATATACTTAAAAAAGTTGCTTTTAATTAAATTTATCTTTTAAACAAATAATTAACACCCCAAACCAAAATGACAAAATTTAAAAACAAAACAGTCTTGATTACCGGTGGTGCTGCAGGTATCGGGAAATTAATGGCAGAAAAGATTTTACATCTTGGAGCATCGAAAATGATTCTTTGGGATATTAATAAAGAAAATCTTGACAAAACAACAAAACATCTTAAAGAGTCAGGCTTTGATGTTTATTTATATATTGTTGATGTAGCCAACCTTGAGATAGTGAAACAAACAGCTCGCAAAGTAAAAGATGAAGTTGGTAAAGTTGATATTTTAATTAATAACGCGGGAGTTGTTGTGGGAAAATATTTTCATGAGCATTCGCACGATGATATTGACTTTTCGATGAATATAAATATATCAGCTTTAATGCATATCACTTTAGAGTTCTTAAATGATATGATTGAAAAAGGAGAAGGACATATTGTAAATATAGCATCGGCTGCAGGAATGGTTTCCAATCCTAAAATGTCGATTTATAGTGCCAGTAAATGGGCAGCTATCGGATGGTCTGATTCTTTGCGCTTGGAGCTAGAACTTATTAGTAAAAATGTAAAGGTAACAACTGTTACTCCATACTATATCAGCACAGGAATGTTTGATGGTGTAAAATCGCCGATTATTCCTATTGTTAAACCGGAAACTGCAGCGAATAAAATAATAAAAGCAATAAAAAAGAACAGAATCTTTATTAGAATGCCCTGGCTTGTTTATACACTTCCTTTCATAAAAGGGATTCTTCCTGTTCGCTGGTTTGATCTTATTATAGGCAAAGGTTTTGGAGTTTATAAAAGCATGAACGCATTCAAGGGACATTAGTAAAGGATTGAGATCTAAATAAAAATTTTAAATTGAGGTTCATATATCCTTTCATCACATATTGATTTGAGAATTGATATTGTTTCATAAAAAACTTTAAACTACAATTTTTTAAGATATAAAAAATATTTCTCATGGATATTATAAAAGGCACAAGCAATAAAGTACTTGAGGTAAATTTAAGTACAGGTAAAACCAATATTATACAAATATCAACAGAAGAAAGGAAAAAATACATTGGAGGTAAAGGCTTAGGGATTAAACTACTCTTCGACAAATTAAATGTTGGAACAGATCCTTTATCGGAAGATAATATTATTGCTTTTATGCCAGGAGTTTATATGGGAACAGGAGCTCCGTGCTCGGGTAGATGGTCAGCCGTAACCAAGTCGCCACTTACCGGGATTATAGTTTCATCTTCGTGTGGTGGCTCATTTGGAATGGGACTTAAAACTTCGGGATGGGATGGATTACTTTTAAAAGGTAAAGCTCCTAAAAGATCTTATATTTTTATTAATTCTAAAGGAGTTGAGATCAGGGATGCCTCTGATCTTTGGGGTAAAACTACGTTTGAAACTCAGGAAGCACTCGGTAAAGCAGGTGGCATTTTGGCCATTGGCCCGGCAGGCGAAAATCTGGTACGATTTGCCAATATCATGTCCGGACATCGTTTTTTAGGTCGTGGTGGAATAGGGGCTGTTTTGGGTTCAAAAAATATAAAGGCTATTGTAGCGCAAGGTGGAGAATATAAAATAGAACCCGTTAATAAAGAGGCATTTGGCAAAGCTCGCAAATTAGGTAACAAGCAGTTAAACTCAAACAAGACGACATCCGGGGATTACCGCGACTTTGGTACTCTCGCGAATGTTATTCCATGCAATGATGCTAATATTTTACCTGTAAATAACTTTCAGGATGGTTCGCATCCAAAACACATTGAACTGTCCGGTCAAAACTACAAAGAAAAATATAATAGCAAGCACCACACATGTAAACCATGCACTATACTTTGTGGTCATAAAGGAGATTTCAATGGAGATGACATGGCTATTCCTGAATATGAATCAGCCGGATTGTTAGGCTCAAACCTTGGAATTTTTGATTCTGAAGTAGTTGCCAGATTAAGCAAACTATGTGGTGATTTAGGAATGGATACTATTTCAGTCGGGAATACAATTGGTTGGGCAATAGAAGCCACAGAGAATAAGCTTATTCAATCAAATCTGGCTTTTGGGAAAGTTGATAGCATCGAGCAAACTATTAAAGATATTGCCACTGGTAGTGGCTTAGGAAAAGATCTGGCACTTGGAGTAAAGTTAGTAAGCGAAAAATACGGAGGAGAATCATTTGCTATTCATGTAAAAGGGCTGGAATTGGCTGCTTACGATCCGCGTGGTTCTTTCGGGCAGGCGCTTTCTTATTCGGTAGCTAATCGTGGTGGATGCCATCTTAGTGGTTATGTTATTGCACAGGAGGTATTATTTAAATTGCTTAATCCTTACAAAACTCTCGGGAAAGCAACGTATGTAAAATTCCTGCAAAATATTAAAGAGATTATTGATTCGCTACATACCTGTGCCTTTACACAATATGCTTATATGCTTGAGCCGCCATTGGTAAAATACACACCAAAGCCACTGCTTGCATTGTTAATGCAGTACCTGCATCCGGTTGCTATTAAACTTATTGATTATAGTCTTTATACTAAAATGTGGAGTGCAATTACCGGAATAAAAATAAGCAATAAGGAAATATTCCGTGCCGGTGAAAGGATTTATATGTTGGAAAGATATATGAACACTCGCGAAGGGATTACGTTCAAAGACGATACTCTCCCAGAAAGGATGCTAAAAGAGTTCAGAATAAGTGATAAAAAACGTAAAAAGATTCCATTGGATAAAATGCTTAAATCTTTTTATAAATTGAGAGGATTCGACAAGAATGGTATACCCACTGAAAAAAAATTAAAAAAGTTAGGAATTAAACTAGATTAATTGTGAATGAAATAAAGATGACTTTGTGAGTATATGTTATACCTTCTTCTTTAAAATGTCGTCCCGATTTAATCGGGATGGTGCTTTAAAGTTTAGAATGGTACTATACATAGTCGTTAAATGTTTAAAAAAAATATTAAACCAAAAAAAGCGTGGTATAGGTTACCACGCTTCTAATATTTTTTAATGTATATTTTACTTCAATCCGTTTCTTTCTAAGAAAGCATCTAGTTTTGGTTCTGAGCCACGGTATTTTTTATAAAGATCCATTGCTGGTTCAGTATTACCTCTTGAAAAAATATTATCGCGTAATGATGCCGCAGTTTCCTGATCGAATAATCCTTTTTCTTTGAAAACACTATATGCATCAGCATCTAAAACCTGTGCCCACTGGTAACTGTAATATCCTGAAGAATATCCACCTGCAAAAATGTGTGCAAAATAAGGACTACGATAACGAACAACAATTTCGTCGATCATTCCCATTTTATTCATGATATCATTTTCGAACTGAATTGCATCGTGTTCAACAGCTTCAGTAATAGTGTGCCAATACATATCAAGCAATGCTGCCGATGTATATTCCAGTACAGTAAACCCTTTATTGAATAAACCACTATTCGAAATTTTATCGATTAATTCTTGAGGAATAACTTCACCTGTTTCATAATGTTTAGCATACATTTTCATTACTTCGGGTTCAGCAGCCCAGTTTTCCATAATTTGTGATGGAAGTTCTACAAAATCTCTTGCAACAGAAGTTCCTGATAGTGAATGATACTTACACTTTGATAATAATCCATGTAAAGCATGTCCAAACTCGTGGAAAGTAGTTGTAACTTCATCGAATGTTAATAAGGCCGGTTTATCGCCGGCTGGTGCAGTAAAATTAAAATTGGTTGTAATAACAGGGTCAACACCTTCTGATTGCTTACGATATGCATCCATCCATGCACCGCCACTTTTACTTGCACGTGGAAACCAGTCCATGTAAAGAATACCCAAGAATGAACCATCAGGATTTTGTACTTCGAAAACTTCAACATCAGGGTGATATTTTGGGATATCAGTTCTTTCAACAAAATTTAATCCCCATAATTTATTTGCAACAGCAAAAGCTCCATCACGAACATTATTTCTTTCGAAATAGGGACGAAGCATTTCTTCATCAAGGTCATATTTTTCTTTACGTAATTTCTCTGCATAATACCACCAATCCCAATGTGCTAATTTAAAGTTTCCACCTTCTTTGTCAATCATTTTTTGTAGTTCGGTTACTTCTGCTTTTGCAATTGGAAGTGCAGCATCCCATACCTTGTTTAAAAATTCAAAAACAGTTTCAGGATTTTTAGCCATATTAACATCTAAAACATATTCTGCATGGTTTTTAAATCCGAATAAATTAGCTTTTTCAACACGTAAAGCAGCCATTCGTGAAAGTATATTTTTGTTATCATATTCGTTATCGTTATCACCACGCATTATATAGGCAGTGTGTAGTTTCTCTCTCAATTCACGATTTTCGGCATAAGTTAAGAATGGTAGCATACTTGGTTTATGAGTGGTAAAAATCCATTTCCCTTCCATACCTGCTCCATTTGCAGTTTCAGCAGCAGCCTGAATTACTGATTCTGGTAATCCTGCTAAATCAGCTTTATTTTCAATTACTAATTTATAGTTATTGGTTTCAGCTAAAATATTATCACCAAATTGCAGTGTAAGTAATGAAAGATCCTCGTTAATTGCTCTAAGCTTATCTTGTTGTTCAATATCCAGATTAGCTCCACCACGTTCGAAGTTCTTATATTTTACTTCAAGCAACCTGTTTTGTTCAGGAGTAAGATCAAGCTCATCTTTTTGTTCGTAAACAGCTTTTACTTTTTTGAACAGCTGAAGGTTTAAAGAAATATCATCGCTATGTCTTGATAATGAAGGAGCAATTTTTTTTGCTACGTTTTGCATTTCATCGCTGGTAAGCGATTGGTTTAAATTATTGAAAGTAAAATCAACCTGAGTTAAAAGTTTTCCGCTAAAGTCCAGTGCTTCTATTGTATTTTCAAAAGTTGGAACTTCAGGATTATTAACAATCGCAGCAATTTCATCATCGTGATGCTTGATTGCTTCCCGGTAAGCAGGAATAAAATGTTCAACTTTAATTAACTCAAAGGGTGGAACACCATAAGGAGTTTCAAATTTACTTAATAACGGGTTTTCCATTTCAACGGGTTTTTGAGTACATGATGCAAGGAAGAGACCTAGTGCAAGTACCATTAATGTAATTTTTTTCACGGTTTTAAGATTTATTAGGTTTTAATATTAAATACTGATAATGAGCTTTCAAATTTATAATTATTCTTATGAAACCCTCATCATTAAGTATAATTATTTTAAAGGTACAAAGATAAAAAGACATGAATAAAGCGCAAAATTTTCAATTAAGTTTCATTGATGAGGGTTCACACGCTGCCGCTGAAGCTTTAGCGTAAGTGTCCGAACACCATTGAAAATAATTATTTTAGTGAGGTAACAACCGACTGAAAGGAGTTCGTGAACACAATATAAATAAATTAATTGGTGAACAAATACCACCATACCTTTTAGAAAAGGATTTTGCATTTGATTGTGTAGTAATACTATAATTAAAGATATATTCGAATGAAAAAAGCAGTAATTTATTTCACCTTAAATTTATCATAAATGAGCTTATTAATAAAGCTCCAAAGAAAAGGAACATAACTACATTAAAATTAACATAGATGGTGTACATTTGATTTCTTTCAAAACAAAATGATCAGGTATTTTATACATATAGCTTATAACGGAGCAAATTATCGGGGTTGGCAAAGACAACGTAATGTGCTCTCTATTCAAGAGATCTTTGAAAATAAGCTGGAGCAAGTTTTCAAATATAAAATACCCTGTCTTGGATGTGGCAGAACTGATGCAGGAGTACATGCATCTCAATATTTTTTTCATATCGATTTGAAAAACGATGTGCAAGCTGACTTAAAATTTACGCAATTGTGAAAGTGCTGGTGTAAATCCGTATTTTTCTTCAATGCTTCGCTTAACATTGAATTGAGCTGAGCTATTTGATGTGTAATATTTCGCAATATTATTTGCTTTTGCATGGGCAAGTATTTTTTTCCAAACATTTA
>JAUVUS010000328.1 GCA_030600865.1 Bacteroidales bacterium
CCTTGACAGAATGAAAAAGGGGAAACAGTCCGTTTAATGTTGTGAAAATGAATTTTCCTTTTTCTTTTAGTGCTTTTGATGCATTTTGAAGTATTTGAAAGTTCATTTCATCGGTTTCCATTAAGGGAAATGCGCCTTCGCATAGCATGATTACCAAATCGAATTCTTTTTGAAATTTCAAGGTTCTTGCATCCTGTCTTTGAAAATCGATTTTCAAATTCTCTTTTAAAGCTTTTTCCCTTGCTCTATTCAACAATGATTCCGACAAGTCAATTCCAGTTACCTGATATCCACGTTTTGTTAATTCAATCGAATGTCGTCCGGTTCCACAGGCAATATCTAAAATCCGGGTTTGTTTATTAAAGTTAATTTCATTTTCAATAAAATCACACTCCCCGATAGTTCCTTGTGTAAAACTCTCATTGTCGTATTTTAATCCGTAATTTTCAAATAATGTTTCGTACCATTGTTTCATGTTCTGACTTTAATTATGGTTGCCAACGAATAAATGTTTTATCCTTCGTTCTTGCAAAATAGTAAACAAGTTGTAAATAAATTAAATGTAAGTTACATAAAAGAATCCTAATATGTTTTATTTCCATGATATGGAAGTTAATAAATAAAAAGAAACGTCATACACTTAATTGGTAGGTGAAGCTATCAACATTTCTTTATATATAATTAATATCTCTTTTGAGCAAATGGGTTATGTCCAGGTAAGAATTTCTTAATTTTTTTATCTTAGCTTGTGAAAAAATAAATACTAATAGTAATTTAATAATTGTAATCCCATCAGTGTTATCTGTAAAATACTTATATTTATTTAATGAAAAGAGGCGATTAATTCTGTGCTTAACATAACGCCAGATAGAATAGCTTTTTATATATAGATTTGCTAACTGCTGGTAGAACTCTTTAGGTTCAAGTTTAGTTGGAAGAATTGAATGAGCAAAATCAAAAAAATCAAAATTTGTTATCTCAAACATATTAAATGTTTCTTCGTATAATTCAGTTCCGGGAAGAGGTGTTAATACAGGAAATGCCGGTCTAAAAAGATTATTCTCATTTACATACTTATATAATTGATCGAAATCTTCCATAGTATATTCTGGCCTGATTATAAAATGGGCAAGAATATGAATATCAAGTTTTTTCAAAATTAGAATAGCTTTATTATTTGTTGAAATAGAGGTTTTTTTATTATAGTAATCTAAATCTTTATCCTGAAAGGATTCCAAACCGATAGTAATAAATTGTAAGCCGGCGCTCCTTAAATCCTCAAATAGATCCTGGTGTTTAACAATTGTATCTGCCCTGGCATACATCTGCAATTTCTTCTTTATGCTATTCTTTTTAATCAATTCGCTCAATTTCCACATCCTGCCAACGTTACCAAAAGTGTTATCATCCGAAAAATAAACAACATCTGTCTCCTTATGTAAACTTTTTAGTTCAAGTATTATTGATTCTGGAGTCCTTGTAACATATTTTCCATCCATTAGCTTCCAGCAAGCACAAAAATTACATCGGAAGGGACATCCTCTACTGGTCATTAAGAGTGTTAATTGATTTCTAACAGGATCGTGGTAATTATTCTGATACTTTAAAGTCAAGCTACGATCAGGTAGTGGTAAAACATCGAGATCAGGCTTTGATATTTCTTTTTTTGTAAAAAAGACTTTGTCTTTATCAATTATGCCAATAGAAGGAATGTTTATCATTTGCTCAGGATCACCAAAGGCATTAACATATTGGGGAAAAGTAGAATCAGCATACCCAAGGAATATTGCATCAACATAAGGAAGAACAAAATCATTTGGCAAAAAAGTAGCATGGTGTCCTCCAACAACCGTTCTTATTGACTTATCAAATTGCTTAATCTCTTTTAGAATCTGTTTCGTGATATTGAAATCGCAGGTATAAGCAGTTATACCAATCAGGTTGGGCCTGAAATTTAACAATTCTTTGTTAAGGTTCTGATCTATTCGCATATCCAAAATCCTAACGTTATATCCTTTCACTGAGGCGGCTAGATATTCTAACCCTAACGGTTCATATAAAGAAGTTGTTATCAAGTTGGGATTTAGAGGCGGCTTAATTAGTAATATTTTCATATATTATTTTTTAAATATCTTGTGCCTCTTTCTCAATTATTTTAACCTCATGCTCACGTGGAGTTAATCCCTACATAATATAAAGAGAATGTTTAGGCATCATAAGTCCTTTTTTAGCTTATCATTTAAATTATTTTGCCTTGTAGGTAACGATCCGGCGGTATGGGTAGTGCCGCCTTTCAGTCAGACAGTTACCGTTACTTAAAGGTAAAAATTTACTTATTACAATTCCAATTTACTATAAAAAAGCGGCATTATCTATGACCGCCCGTTATTATCGGCTTTGTTTCTTTAATGTTTTATCAATTGTATCATTGTTTTTAAACCATGAAATGGCATCATCAATTGCTTCTTCTATTGGTCTAAATGTTATTCCAAGTTCAATTTTAGCTTTTTTATTAGAAAAAAAGTTATTAATACATAAAATACTCATATTTGTCATCGAAAGGTTGGTTTTTATACCAAATTTTCTAATTAAGCTTCCGATTAAACCGATGGTAAGTATGAGTATTTTTGGAAGCTTAATTAAAATAGTGTTTCTGTTTATTCTACTAGTAAGCTTTTGGAAAAATTCCTTATAAGAAAGATTTTCACTAGCCAGCAAGTATGCTTCTCCATTTTTCCCTTTTACAAGAGCACTAACTATTCCTTTTGCTGCATCGTTTACGTGTATAAAATTTTTACCTCCGGGAGGATAAAAAAGAATATGCTTATTTAGTCCCATTATGATAGTCTTTCCAGAACTTGGTTTGGTGTCATAAGCTCCTAACATAAAGGTTGGATTTACAACAACAACATCAATTTTTTTTGAAGCAGATAACGCCATTTTTTGACCTTCCAGTTTACTTAACGCATAGAAAGACTTAGAAAACGGTTTCTTTATTTTTTGATATTCATCTCCCAAATGATTTTTTGTTCCGTATCCAAATACATTAGCACTACTTACATATACTATTTTATTAACCTTATTTTTTATTGAAGCTTCCAAAACATTTACCGTTCCATTTACATTAACATTTTGATAGTCCCTGTATTTTAGTAAACTCTGATTTGTATTTGCTGCTGCATGAATAACAAAATCACAACCTCTAACCGCATTTTCAATATCATTTATATTGGTTATATCGCCCTCTACAAGCTCTAAATTGGGATGAGCAGAGTAGGCAAAATTATTTTTATTACGAACTAATCCTTTCACAAAATATCCACGATTTAATAACTCAATAATTGTGTTTGTAGCTAAAAAACCATTTGCGCCTGTTACTAAAACTTTCATCTTAACGTCTGTTTTAATTACAAATCAATTTCTCTTCTTACAGCCCTGGTTAACAAAGGAAGCTTTATCCAGACAGGTACAATTTTCATTAATAGCCAAATGAATCCGTTCGAAAGACTCAGCATAATCATTGTTTTTCTTTTGAATAATTGTGTGATGCTAATTTTAGCTACTTTTTCAGGAGTTAATATCCCTATTTTACCAAATATTCCCCGCAGGTTGTTGATGCGTTCAAGCATCTCTTTATTTGTTTTCATTGCCACGGGATTGACCACACTAACGAAAACATTTGTTTTGGCTAATTCCTGATATAAACCTTTTGAAAAATAATGTATAAATACTTTAGAAGCAGGATAAACTGTTTTAAAACCGATTGGACTAAATGCAGCCATACTGGAAACATTTAAAATATAAGCTTTTGTTTTTTTCTTTAAATTTGGCAAAAGTTGATGAGTAATTAAGGCGGTTGCCATGATATTTAGTTGAATAATTCGGTCAATATAATCAACATCTGCATCTAAAAACTTTTTCGTGCCTCCAACTCCTGCATTATTTATTAGCATGCTAACAGAAAAGTTTTCATTTACCCATTGGGCAAGAGCTAATACATTCTCTTTTTTCGTAAGGTCAGTTTCAAAATAAACAGATTC
>JAUVUS010000101.1 GCA_030600865.1 Bacteroidales bacterium
CCTCCTCTGATAAAAATAAAGGAAATACTCAGGTAAAAAGTACCAGAGGTACTGTTTCTTCAGGAAACTCAAACACAAAAACAGGAAACAATAGATCAAATAATAAGAGTACAAATACAAGAGAATCAAAAAACCAAAGATCCAATAATAATGTAGGTTCGAATAAGACAAATACAAGACAATCAGGCACTCAAAAATCTAATAGGAAGGAATCAAATAGATCTGAGAGGAAATCAAAAAAGAGATAAAATTGTAAAATATTGTTATACCTCCGGGGGTACAACAATATTTCTCTATAATTTAAATTATATATCTAGTATTAGGATAAATATTTTTTAACAACAAACGGCCATGAAACTATATTATAAAATTGTTGTAGCACTTCCTGTTATTTTTTCCCAGTTAATTGCTTTGATTTTTATAGGAATTGGAATTTATGAATTCGGCACAGGGATAACGGGCATAGCTTTAGGTGAGTTGGGTACTGAGTCTGCTCCGGGTCTAAAACTGTTGCACACATTAGATATGTTTCTCTTTGGCTTTATATTTATTATCTTTTCATTAGGATTCTCCCAACTTTTTCTTCCAGAATCTAAGCTTTCAACTGTACTGGATAGTATAACCCCGAATTGGTTACATGTAAAAAACTTTACAGAATTAAAACTGATTCTTTGGGAAACATTGCTTACATCTCTGGTATTAATGTTTGTCGAACAAGTCTTTAAAAACGGTGGAAATTGCAACTGGCAAATTGCATTGATTCCGGTTTCTATTTTTCTCATCTCGCTCAGTATCTTTTTTATCAGAAAAGGAGAAAAGTAAATCGAGAATCCAAAATAGGATTAAAAAAATTAAATTGATGAAAAAAAATTGTAATCCGATTTCTATCTTAAAATTTTCATAAATTTACAAATAAGAATTACCAGATTATAACGAGAAATAAATATTTAATTGTGTTACTAAATCTTAACATTATGAAAAATAGAATTATTTTGATCATGATCGCTATGCTATTTTTATGGTCATGCGCATCTACAATGCAGTACATCTGGGTTAAAGAAAACTATCAGGGAAAACATTTTGAAAGCATTCTAGTTATAGGTATTTCTAAAAACCTGGCAGTCCGTTCCATTTTTGAAAACACGATCGTCGAAATGCTAAAAGAAGAAGGTATCACTGCCAGCAATAGTTTAACACTCTTTCCTCCTATTAAAAATATGACAGAACTAAATGAAGAACAAATTGAATCCAGGGTAAAGTCGGGCAACTACGATGCAGTTTTAGTTTCCTCACTGGTCGATATTAATACACAGGAGATTTATGAAAGTGGAACAAATAACTATTATCCTGTGCATTACCGATACCGTAGGCATATTTACTCAAGTTATAGTTATACCTATACTCCGGATTACTATCGCACACAACAGTCTTATGTGCTGGAAACCCGGTTATTTGACACTTCTGCTTCTACAAAAGAAGATGCTATCGTGTGGTCTGGTCAATCTTCAATCACAGTTCCATCTTCATACGAATCAGCATCTAAACAGTATGCAAAAACACTGGTAAAAACTCTTTTAGAATCTCAAATTATTAAATAATATGAATAAAGGGAAAAATAGAGGAATTAGATGAAGAAAAAAAATTGTAGAAAAGTCTATAAAACATAGCCCCCGATAGCTATCGGGGGGTAGTACCTTCTTTTAAATTACAGGAAATCAATCTGATAATCATAATAAGTTATTCTATGCTTAAAAAAATTTTAGATTCATATTATCATAAAATTCTCATAATATGTATTATACTGCTGATATCTCTCAACTTTTTAATAAAGGATGATATAGTTAGAAGTGCTATTAACAGTTTTTTCTTTAGCATAGTTTTTTTGGTTGCAGCATTTTCTGTAAAAACAATAAATAATCGCTTGTTATATTTTGCTTTGGGAATAATTGTAATTCGATTAATATCAGATTACATAACTGACAATACATTTATATATATTTGCAACTGTTATTATTTTTATCTTCTTTTTAGTGATAGTTTACAAACTGATTTTTCAAGTTGCTAAAAGCAAAGTAGTAAACAGTGTTGTAATTCTGGAATCAATTAATGCTTACTTACTAATAGGATTAAGTAATAGCATATTGGCAGCTTTAATTAATAGAATCTCAGAAACTGCTTACTCTTTTTCAAATACTGTAAATGAAAGCTTCTCGGATTTTATATATTATGGTTTTATTACTCAAACAACAATTGGTTATGGAGATATTTCACCGATTTCAGATTTAGCCAGGCTACATTCTATCACATTTGGTGTTGTCGGACAGCTATATTTAACCATTATCATTGCTATTTTGGTTGGGAAATTTATTTCTCAAAAAAATGAAAAAGCATCATGACTGATAAAAATTAAAATACTTCGTTTATTCCCAGATAAAATCCTGAAGCACCGTGCTCACCAAAAGCAATATCAAGAGCCAAATTAGTACGGGCCGATTTGTTTATCATTACACGTAATCCTGCTCCATAGCCAAAGTCAAGGTAATCAAATAAATTAATATCACCCAATCTGTTACTTGCAGTTGTTGTATTTACAAATACGACAGCACCGAACGTCTCTTTGGTTTTTTGCAATGGTATACGATATTCTATTTCTCCATATAACATATCTTCTCCTCTGAACCGGCCTTGAGTGTATGCTCTTCCCGAACGCCCAAACTGGTCCCAACCAACTGCAGGCAAATCTAAATAAGGTACATCTCCACTTGTAACAAACCATCCATAAGTCCAGAAACCAATCATATGACGTGGTCTGCTTTCACTTAATTGCAAATAATCTCTGTATTCATACCATAACATAGATGAGCTTTTAGCACTTCCCAGAAATTCAGGATTTATTCTAAAATTTAAAAATGCATATCTCCCACTGTACGGATTTATTGCGTTATCACGACTGTCGTACATTCCATTTAGTGAAATACCGGAGGTAGTGTATTTCTCAGTATCAAAACCTTTGGCTGTGCTGTAAGCATAATGACTGGTTATAGAATCAGGTAAGCTTAGTAGATTATCCTGAATGTCATAATGATAATCATAATGATATCCTAAACCTGCATAGAAATATGAATCGTTTATTCGTTTTAATGCTGTCTCATGAAATCGTATATAATCAAATTCCATCATTTGCGCATCCGGAATAGGTGTTGAGAAAAGACCATCAGGATATTCTATACCCTGACCAATAGGTTTAGCCGTAGATGGCCCTGTCCCTAGTCCATAAGTAGGTTGTGATGTAATGAAATATCGAATGTCACTCAGTAATATCCAACTATCATCAGATAAATAAGCATTTGATTTTAATGTTAAAATCAATTGTTTTTTTGTTGTATAAATCACTGATCCCAGCGCTGATGAAACTCTGGTGCTGCTTTTATCGCCCATATACCAACTGGCCCCGGGAGCAATACCATACATAATACCGGTTGAAGGAGAGGACGCAACTACAGGTAAAGGAATAAAAGAAATCTTTTTTTCTTTTTTAACCTGAGTAGTATCTTGTGCATTAACTAAAGAAAAATTAATCGCTAAGACAAAAAATAAAAATAAACTCTTTTTCATAGTATAGTTTTTAAATTTTCAGAAATTAGTTTTGTTGAATATCCGCATGATTACCTAAAATATAGCTAATGATTTTCTTTATTTGCCCCGTCCCTAAAGGGTGTGAAGAAAATCAATTTGCTCCCTTAAGGGCTAGGGGCAAACAAATTGATTTTCAATTAATTTTGGTAATTTACAGGTAATCATGCAGATATTCAATTAGTTTTTATAATAACACACACTTTAATATAATTGTTTTAGAATGAAAACTACTTAACAATTAAAACATCCTTTTCAATTATATCCTTAACAATAATTTTTGCAAACTGTTTTGCTTCTTCTACCAGGCAACTCATATTTTCGGTTTGAGTTTGTGCTGTCCAAAGCAATTTTTCAGTTTCAATATCATATAAATTTGTTTCAACAAAGTAGGTAGTTTCTGTAGTATAGTATCCTGTAGAATAGGTTGTATTATAAACATATGAATAATAATCGTAATATGTATGATTATAAACCGGATAGGTAGGATCATAGTATGCAGTAAAAGCAATCCCCTTTTTAACATAACGTTCCTCTTGCTTTGCATCAAGAAGAGTAACAATAAGCAAGGCATCTATTTTATTTGCATTAATTTTTTCTACTATTAGCTTTTTAAGTTCCCCGGGTTCATAATTCAAATTTTTAACAATATCTTTTTTCCCTGCCAGAGGAAAAGAATAAAAGGTTATTGTTGAATTTACTCCTGATTTATTAAATTCAGATGTGATAGATTCTTCTACCAATAGCCTGTTAGGGTCAGAGGAAAACATAACAATAACGCCCAGGTTTTCATACTTTTTTGCTTGTATGTCTTCCTGTGTCCATGATACGGTAAGCTTTGTATTTACACAACCGAATAATAAACTACTAATTAAAAATATTAGACTAATTTTTCGCATTTCATTTAATTTTTAGATAAAAACTTTTTATTATTTTAATGATGTAATTTAATATAATAAATACATATAACCAATTTCATTTTTAATTCACATAAATTGTTTCCAAAATAAAAAAGCGCTGAAAATACATCTTGATTTTCTGCGCTTTATAGTTTTTAATCGGGGTCGCGGGCGGTTTTTCGTTTAATTCTATTTTTATTCACAAATATTTACGCTCAATTCATCCCCGTTAATTTTGAACAACTAATTTTTAATACTAATTTTAATGTTTTTGTTAGTCGTGCATCCTACAGAAAAACTAAATTCATAAAATTTAAAATGGCATTAAGTTGGAATGAAATAAAAGACAGAGCATTAAAATTCTCGAACGAGTGGATTGATGAAACAAAAGAACGTGCTGAAAAAGATACTTTTTGGAATGATTTTTTTAATGTATTTGGCATTTCGAGAAGACGGGTTGCAACATTTGAAGAACCTGTTAAGAAACTTGGGAACAAACAAGGATTTATTGACCTGTTTTGGAAAGGAACATTACTCGTTGAACATAAATCGAAAGGAAAAGATTTAGACAAAGCATTTGAACAAGCAACAGATTATTTCCCAGGATTGAAAGAACACGAATTGCCAAAATATATTCTCGTTTCAGACTTTGAGAATATTAAACTTTACGACCTTGACGAAAGAACCGAACATGAATTTCATATAAAAGATTTTTATAAAAATGTAAAACTCTTCGGTTTTATTGCAGGTTATCAAAAAAGAACATTTAAAGAAGAAGATCCTGTAAATATTAAAGCTGCTGAATTAATGGGTAAACTTCATGACCGGCTCAAAGAGTTTGGTTATGCAGGGCATCCTTTAGAAGTTTATCTTGTTCGCTTACTTTTTATTTTGTTTGCCGATGATACAGGTATTTTTGAAAAGGACATTTTTAAAGAGTTTATTGGACAAAAAACCAATGAAGACGGAAGCGATTTAGGAGCTTTAATTGCTCAATTCTTCCAGGTATTAAATACGCCAAAAGAAAAACGTTTAAAAAATCTTGACGAACATCTTAATGCTTTTCCTTACATAAATGGGAAACTTTTTAAAGAAGCTTTGCCAATAGCAGCATTTAACTCCACCATGCGGAGTGTTTTACTTGAAGCATGTGGTTTGGATTGGGGTAAAATTTCGCCTGCAATTTTTGGTTCACTATTTCAATCAGTAATGAACCCCGAGGAACGTAGAAATCTTGGTGCACATTACACCTCTGAGAAAAACATATTTAAACTTATAAAACCTTTATTTCTTGATGAACTTAGAGCTGAATTTGCAAAAATAAAATCAAGTAAGCCTAAACTTAAAGAATTTCATAAAAAACTATCAGAACTTAAATTTCTTGACCCAGCTTGTGGTAGTGGTAATTTTTTAATAATAACATACCGAGAATTAAGACAACTCGAAATTGAGATACTGCGTGAGTTATACAAAGGTGGAGAGCTTGTTTTAAATATTTCAGACATTATCTGGATAGATGTTGATCAATTTTATGGAATTGAATACGATGAATTTGCAGCTCGCATTGCCGAAGTTGCCATGTGGCTGATAGATCACCAAATGAATATGAAGATTTCGGAAGAATTTGGACAATACTTTGTTCGTTTACCTCTTAAAAAAGCAGCAAAAATTGTTAATGAAAATTCATTGCAATTAGATTGGCAGGAATTGATACCTAAAACAGAACTATCTTACATTTTTGGCAATCCTCCCTTTCTAGGAGGGAAATTTCAGTCAAAAGAGCAGAAGGAAGATATGCAGCTTGTTGCAAGTTCGATAAAAAGTTTTGGTATTCTAGATTATGTCTCAGCATGGTATATTAAAGCAGCAGAATACATAACAGACACTAGTATTGTAGCAGCTTTTGTTTCGACAAATTCGATTTCGCAAGGTGAACAGGTCGCAGTTTTATGGAATGAAATGTTTAATCATTATAAGATTAAGATTCATTTTGCACATCGCACCTTTAATTGGAGTAACGAAGCTAAAGGAAATGCTGCTGTTCATGTCGTGATTGTCGGTTTTGGAAATTTTGACATTAAGAGAAAGCTACTATTTGAGTATGAATCAATAAATGAGGAGCCGCATGAAATAATCGTGAATAATATTAATCCATATTTAGTGTCAGGCAATGATGTTGTTGTTCTTAGTAGAACGAAGACTATATCAGATATTCCAAAGATTTCATTTGGTAATCAACCTAATGATGGAGGTGGATTTTTATTGACTAAAGAAGAATATTTGGAGCTTATTGAATCAGAACCAGATGCAAAAAAATACATAAGAAAATATGTAGGCAGTAGAGAATTCATAAATAAGTTAGATAGATATTGTCTATGGCTTAAGGATATTTCCCCAAGTGAATTAAGGAAACTTCCAAATGTAATGAAGAGAGTAGATATTGTAAAAAAACACAGATTAAAAAGTGATAGACCTGCTACGGTTGAACTTGCTACTACGCCAACCCTATTTGGTTTTATTTCTCACTCTGATTCAGAGTATATTATTATTCCAAGTGTTTCTTCTGAGAGAAGAAAGTATATACCAATGGGCTTTATGCCTTCAAATGTAATAACAAGTAATCTATGTTTAATTGTGCCGAATGCAACTATATATCATTTTGGGGTATTGACTTCAATAATGCATATGTCTTGGGTAAAATATACTTGCGGTCGTTTAAAAAGCGATTACAGGTATTCTAATAAGATTGTTTATAATAATTTCCCATGGCCAAAACTACTTAGTAAAAAAAATAAGGAATCAATTGTGAAAAAGGCTCAAAAAGTATTAGATATACGTGAAGAATTTCCAGATAGCAGTTTGGCAGATTTGTACGACCCTTTAACAATGCCGCCTAAGTTGGTTAAGGCTCATCAAGAATTAGACAAAGCAGTTGATTTGTGTTATCGTCCGCAAGCCTTTACAACAGAAAATGCACGCATTGAGTTTTTGTTTGATTTGTATAATGAATACACAATGCCATTATTGAAAGAAGAGATGAAAACTAAAAAGAAAAAAGTATAACGCTCAATTCCTTCTAACTAAATTTTGAACAACTGATTTTAAATATTAATTTTAATCTCACATCAACAAATAGATGGTATAATTATCCATCTACTGATTAATTGGCGTTCATTGTAAAGAAAAGCATCTACTAACAAATAAAATTAATATCATGA
>JAUVUS010000337.1 GCA_030600865.1 Bacteroidales bacterium
ATGGAAGTTCACGAGCAGGTTGGTGTACTGGATTTGTGGGAGCGAGTAACAAAAAAAAGATCAATTTTAGGAAAGTTAAACAGATAACGCAAATAATATCAGTAATTTATAAAATACAAACATATGAAAAAGTATAGTAGATTTTCAAGAATTATAACATTAATAGTTGCAATAGCTGCTATTATGTTTGCATGTGTCGATGATGATTTTGACACACCTCCAATATCTGAAATACCAATAGGGGATGTATATACTATTGAACAGATTAAAACCCTTTTTGTCGATAGTGCTGAGAATTTAAATACAGGAACCGGGAATGCTTATTTATTTTCAAGGGATGCTTCTGTATATGCTACTGTTACAATGGATAACGAAACTGATAATAGTTATCGTACATTTTTTATTCAGGATGCAACAGGCGCAATAGCAATTTATCAGGATGTTTCAGGTGGAGCTTATATTGGTGATTCTGTTAGAATTTACTTGAAAGATTTAGTAGTTATGAAATACTCTAATCTATTCCAGTTAAACTCAAATACTGGTGCTGGAGTTAATGTTGATGATAATCTTATTAAACAAGGAACTAACAATAAAAGAACTCCGGAACTTGCTACAATCGACCAAATAAACAATGACAAAGAATATTATCAGGGGAGATTAATTGTTATTAATGATGTTCAATTTGTTGATACTGATACTTCAAAAACATATGCAGACCCTGAAGGTTTAGAAACTGAAAACAGATTACTTCAGGATAGCACGGACAATCAAATTCTAGTAAGAACTAGTGGTTATGCAAATTTTGCGGGTGCTGCTGTTGCCAAAGGAAGCGGTTCAATAATTGCTATTGTTGGTCAGTATAATAACGACATGCAACTTTACATAAGAAGGCTTAGCGAAGTGGAAATGGAAAATGTAAGATTTGATATTACTCCAGGTGGAGGCACAGGTTCAGGAACTGGAACTTTCGATGATCCTTATGATGTTGAAGCAGGTATTAGTCATGACGGTGTAACTGAAGTGTGGGTTGAAGGTTATTTGGTTGGAGTTTATGAAACTGAAGATGCTTCAGGCCCTCTTGCTGATTTCGTTCCTTCATTTACTGCGCCTTTTTATACCAGTACAAACGTAATTATTGCAGATTCAGATAGTGAAACTGATATCTCTAATTGTATTGTAGTGCAAGTACCTTCTGGAGATATTCGTAATGCTGTAAACCTGGTTGATAATGGCAGTAACCTGGGAAAATTAATCAAGTTTAAAGGAGATAGAGAAGCTTATTTTGGTGAAGACGGATTAAAATCTGTTAATGGATATTGGTTAGATGGTTCAGGAATTAATCCTGAAGATCCTATTGATGTTGTCGTTATTGGAACATCAACAGTAGTTTCTTCTTTAAATGAAAATTTTACAGGCGTAGCCGTGGATGTTGATTTTGATACGAATGGATGGCTTAATGCAAACACGCAAGGAGAACGATATTGGCAAGGAAAAGAATATGACGGGAATTATTATATTCAGACTACTGCTTATGGAGCTACTTCAGATAATATCGAAAATTGGGTAGTAACTCCGGGAGTAGATTTAACAACACCAAAAAAATTATCATTTGACACAAAAACAGGATATTATAAACATGCAGGACTTACTGTTCATGTTTCTACTGATTTTGATGGTAATAATAGTAATTTATTAACATCTACCTGGACACAGATAAGCCCTACTATTGCAACAGGACCAAGTGATGGATATGGTAATTGGGTTAATTCTGGCGATGTTGATTTATCTTCATATTCAGGTACTATTTATGTATTGTTTAAATATGTTGGAGATAACTCATCAAATACAACAACATTCCAATTAGATAATGTGCAGATTGTTGATTTATAATAAATAGTAATTTAACTTAAAAACATCCGATGCATTTTTGCATCGGATGTTTTTTTATGCACTAGTACAATGCACATTCTTGTGTTCTTAATTTTTCTAGTCATTGCGAGGGAGTGTAATGACCGAAGCAATCTATTTATGCCTGGAGAGAATGGCTGTAGATTACTTCTCTTCGCTCGTAATGACTGCTAATGGAAAAGGCAATAACTTCAAAAAAGGAAGCATTATATAATTCTATTTATTTAAAATTTTTTCCAAATCTTCGGGAGTATCAATTCCTATTGAATCAAAATTGGTTTTTGCAACTCTGATTTTATAACCATTTTCAATCCACCGCAGTTGTTCTAACGATTCGGCTATTTCCAAGGGCGATTGTTCAAGTTTTGTTAATTCCTGCAAAGTTTTTGCTTTATAGGCGTACATTCCAATATGACGATAAAATTCGTGCTTATTTAGCCATTCAGTTTTTTCTGTATTTCGGATAAATGGTATAGGCGAGCGGCTAAAACAGATGGCATTCATATTATTATCAAAAACTACTTTTGGTTTGTTTTCATCAAATATCTCATCAGTTTTTTCAATTTTTTTAATTAGCGTTGCAATCTCTGTTTTTTCATTATCAAAACAAGATTTAATTTCTTCTATTTGTTCCGGTTGAATAAAAGGTTCATCTCCCTGGATATTTATTACAATATCAAAATTCTCATTTCTCTCTTTTTGAATTATATCAATGGCTTCGGCTAGCCTGTCTGTACCACTCTGATGATTTTCTGAAGTCATTATAACTTTTCCTCCAAAACGCTTGACCTCGTCTGCAATTCGTTCATCATCAGTGGCAACATAAACATATTCTAAAGCCTTTTTAGTTTGCTCATAAACTCTTTCTATCATCGTTTTTCCGTTAATATCAGCTAAAGGTTTTCCGGGAAACCGAGTTGATGAATATCTTGCTGGAATAATACCTAAAAAAATCATATACCATTAATTTGAATTAGAACAAACATACACATTAAACTTGGAACTTGAAACTTTTGATCTGCCTTAATGACAGATGAATTTCCTTAAATATTGTTAAAAAAATGCGATTACAAATTTAAAATTGTAATTTTGTCATATCTTTAAAAAAGTAAAATTTAAAACTGAATTTCAATGGATGTTCAGAAGATTAAACAACGGTTTGGAATAATTGGTAATTCGCATGATTTAAATCGTGCAATTGATATTGCTGCACAAGTTGCACCAACAGATCTTTCTGTTTTAATTACCGGAGAAAGTGGAACAGGAAAGGAAGTATTTCCCCAAATTATTCACAATTTTAGTTCAAGAAAACATGGAAAATATATATCAGTAAACTGCGGTGCAATTCCTGAAGGAACAATAGATTCAGAACTTTTTGGGCATGAAAAAGGCTCGTTTACTGGTGCACACGATAGTCGTCAGGGATATTTTGAAGTTGCAAACAACGGAACCATTTTTCTTGATGAGGTGGCTGAATTGCCTTTATCTACCCAGGTTCGATTATTGCGTGTATTAGAAACAGGAGAGTTTTTAAGAGTTGGTTCTTCAAAAAATCAAAAAACGGACGTTAGAGTAATTGCTGCTACAAATGTTGATTTAGTTAAAGCTATTGAAGAAAATAAATTCAGAGAAGATCTTTATTACAGGCTAAATACGGTGCCTATTAATATTTCTCGGCTTAAGGAACGTGAAGGGGATATTTATTTGCTTTTCAGAAAATTTGCAACAGACTTTGCCGAGCGATACAGAATGCCTCCTATAAGTTTAGGAGAGGAAGCTCGCAGGATATTAGACAATTATGAGTGGCCGGGAAATATAAGGCAGTTAAAAAATATTACAGAGCAGCTTTCTGTTATTGAGGAACAACGAGTTATTACTGCTGATGTTTTAAAAAAATATTTGCCTGATTATTATCCAAATAAATTGCCGGCAATTTATAAGAATGATCTTGTTGATGAAAAAACTTTTTCTACGGAACGTGAG
>JAUVUS010000099.1 GCA_030600865.1 Bacteroidales bacterium
ACGAATTATAAGATGAGCTCACATAAAGTGGGAGCAACTATTGCTGATGATATTCTTTACAAATCGCTGGTTGTAATTGTACTTGCTCTTATTTTAATGTTCGTTTATATCTTTATTAGATTTAGAAACTGGCAATATGGTTTAGGTGCAATTACTGCATTACTGCACGATGTATTGATAATTCTTGGTATTTTCTCATTAACATGGGGCATATTACCATTCTCGTTAGAAATTGATCAGGCATTTATTGCAGCAATTCTGATGGTTGTAGGTTATTCTATAAATGATACGGTAGTTGTATTCGACCGTATCAGGGAATATGTAACATTATACCCAAAACGTGATCGACATACAATTTTAAATGATGCTTTAAATAGTACATTGAGTCGTACATTCAGTACATCGTTAAGTACATTTATAGTATTGCTTGCCATCTTTATTTTTGGTGGTGAAGTAATTCGTGGATTCGTATTTGCATTATTAATTGGTGTGGCTGTTGGTACATATTCATCATTGTTTATTGCAACACCTGTTGTATTTGATACAGTTCACAAAAAAGACGAAAAGAAAAATAAGAAATAAAATTATATCTTTTATAATTGAAAAGCCCCTTAACTTAGGGGCTTTTTTTTTGTTTAAATCCAAGCTTTTTAATAAAATTAAGAGACCAAATCTAAATGAAGGATTAGCTAGGTATTTAAGAAGCTTGAGTAGCTAGTTCTTCGGGTTCAACGAGCTCCTATTGCACTATCTTAGAAATGACAAACAAATCAAATTGTAACAGGAAAAATTAAAGATATAATTTATAAAGCGAGTTAAACAAAATGTATATTTGTAGAAACTGATATGATGTTAGATATTTTTCTTTTTATAAGCGGACAAGAAATTTTTATTATTCTTTTAATAGTATTACTGTTATTTGGGGCGAATAAAATTCCTGAAATAGCTCGTGGACTTGGAAAAGGTATGCGTGAGTTTAAGAAAGCCACTGACGATATTAAAAGAGAAATGAATGATCATACAAATGACCTTAAAAAGGATTTTAAGGAATTGGATGATGATATTAAAAAAGTAAAAGAAGATCTAAAAGGATAACGAATTGCACTTCTAATTTATGGATTACATTTTTCTATTTCTTGGTTTTGTTTTATTAATGTTAAGTGGCGACTTCTTAGTAAGGGGGAGCGTTTCGCTTGCTGGACATTTTAAAGTTTCAAAATTAGTAATAGGGCTTGTTGTGGTTTCGTTTGGTACTTCTGCACCGGAACTGGTTGTAAGTTTAGATGCTGCAATTATGGGACATCCTGATATAGCAATTGGGAATGTAATAGGTTCAAATATTGCCAATATTGCACTGGTGCTGGGTTTAACAGCCATTATCCTTCCAATTAAAGTTACGAAAAAATCAATTCGCTTTGATTGGTCTGTAATGATGTTAATTAGTTTCCTCTTTTTTATTTTTTGTATCACTAACTCAAAATTGGAATTTTACGAAGGCATAATCTTCATTATTATTTTGTTTGCATTTCTTTTTAGATCGATTCACAAATCAAGAAAAGAGAAATTAAAAACCCTTGAAGAATCAATACTTCCAAAGTATAGTTTATTTGTTTCAATTATATTAGTTATTGCTGCTGTAATTGGATTAATATATGGTGCTAAATTTCTAGTGAGAGGAGCATCAAATATTGCAAAAGAAATGGGTGTTGATGACAGGATAATTTCGGTTTCTGTAATTGCCTTAGGGACAAGTTTGCCTGAATTGGCAACATCAATAGCTGCTGCTATCCGAAAAGAACTGGATATTTTTATTGGAAATATAATCGGATCAAATATTTTTAATATTCTTGCTATACTTGGTCTAACAAGTATTGTAAAATCTATAGATGTCAATCCTATGGTATTAAAATTTGATATTTTCTGGATGTTAGGAATACCATTACTTTTATTTTTATTTCTTTTGCCTTTAAGAAAAGCTATGATAACCCGATGGAAAGGATTGGTTTTTGTGGCAATATATATTACTTACATTTTTTTAGCGTTTGCTATAAAAGGGGCTTAACTTAAAAATTATAATCAATGATTGTAGCTAAAAATATAAAGAAATCTTATGGTGATGTACAAGTTTTAAAGGGAATTGATTTAGAAATAAAAAAAGGAGAAATTGTTTCTATTGTAGGTCCTAGTGGTGCAGGAAAAACTACATTTCTTCAAATACTTGGAACGTTAAGTCGTCCTGATTCGGGTCAAATTCTATTTGATAATAATAAAGTTAGTTATTATAAAGACAAACAATTAGCATCATTCCGAAATAAAAACATTGGTTTTGTATTTCAATTTCATCATCTTTTACCGGAATTTACTGCATTAGAAAATGTTTGTATTCCTGCTTTTATTGGTAAAATGCCGAGAGAAAAAGCTGAGAAAAAAGCTAAAGAAATATTAACATTTTTAGGACTCGATCATCGAATTGATCATAAACCAAATGAATTATCGGGTGGTGAACAGCAGCGTGTTGCGGTAGCAAGAGCATTAATTAATGATCCATCGGTTATATTTGCCGATGAACCATCAGGAAACCTTGATTCTGAAAATAAAAAAGAACTTCATGATTTGTTCTTTTCACTTCGCGATAAATATAATCCTTCAATCGTAATCGTTACACACGATGAAAATTTAGCGAATATGGCTGATAAAAAATTAACCATGAAAGACGGTTTATTTATTTCTTGAAAATGAGTGTTGCGCAAGAATTAATCGAAATAAAAGATTTTTTAAACGAAAAAGCCGATAAATATAATCATCCGGATTTTATTGAAACTGATCCTATTCAAATACCACATTTATTTTCTGATAAAAATGATATAGAGATTTCCGCTTTTTTTGCATCGACTATTGCATGGGGACAAAGAACTACCATAATTAAAAATATGCAAAAGTTAATGGCTCTGATGGATCATGATCCTTACGAGTTTATTATGAATAGTTCTGAAAAAGATTTAGATCGATTTAATCATTTTAAACATCGTACTTTTAATGGCGAAGATTGTAGGTTTTTTATTCGATCGATTAAAAATATTTATAAAAATCATGAAGGACTAGGTAGTTTGTTTCAGGAAATTTATTCAAAAGAAAAAGACATTTTTAAGACTTTAATTGGTTTTAGAGAAGTCTTTTTTGAAATTCAACATCCCGAAAGAACCCAAAAGCATGTATCAAATGTTTTAAAGGGCGCATCAGCAAAAAAGTTAAATATGTTTTTACGCTGGATGGTTCGAAAAGATAATAACGGAGTTGATTTTGGCTTATGGAGTAAAATACCTATGTCTGATTTATTTTTACCTCTGGATGTACATACCGGAAATGTTGCCCGAAAATTAGGTTTGCTGAAAAGAAACCAAAACGACTGGAAAGCTGTTAAAGAAGTGACTGAAATATTAAGGAAATTTAATCCGGATGATCCAGTAAAATATGATTTTGCTTTATTTGGATTAGGAGTTTTTGAAAAGTTTTGATTTATGCCAAACGATTATTTCAAGTTCAAACAATTTACTATTCATCAGGATAAATGTGCCATGAAAGTTGGTACAGATGGAGTATTGCTGGGTGCATGGGCAAATTGTGAAAATGCAAAAAACATTTTGGACATTGGAACAGGAACCGGACTTATCGCTTTAATGCTGGCTCAAAGATCAAAAACAAATATTGATGCTATTGAAATTGACGAAGTGGCATGCAGACAAGCGAAGGAAAATGTAGGAAATTCGTTATGGAGAGAAAGAATTGAAATTATAAATAAATCTTTTCAAAATTTTTCAAAATCGACAAATAATAAATATGATTTAATTGTTTCAAATCCACCATATTTTCAAAATTCGCTATTTGCTCCTGATAAAAAAAGAACTGATGCCCGGCATAATTCGAATCTTGAATTAGAAGATATCATTGATGGCGCAAAAAAACTATTAGATGAAGAGGGAATCTTAAGTCTCATATTGCCTTACCTGGAAGGTAACATGGTTATATTAAAATCTTTTGAGAAAGGATTGTATTGTATTCGTCAAACAAAGGTTTTGCCAAAGCCAAATCGCGAACCCAAAAGGTTATTACTTGAATTTATGAAAATTAAAAAACCGCTTATTGAACAAGAAATAATAATTGAGCTCAACAAGCGGCATGAATATTCTGAAGCTTATAAAAACCTTACAAAGGATTTTTACTTGGCTTTTTAATCTAAATCGATTTCTTCCTCAACAAAAACAATTCCGTATTCTTCTAATTCTTTAAGAACCGGTTCGTAAACATCTTTCATCGTTGGCACAATAACGCCTTTTTGTTTTATAACTCCGGTTAGGAAAAGTTTTGTCGCAATAGCAACAGGAACCCCAACAGTTATCGACATCGCCGTATGAACCTGATCTTTACCAATTACTACTAACGATGAGGTAATTCGCTTGTTTTTACCATTTAACTTATAGTCAAATTGATGCTGCATGACAATCATATCTTTATCCTCAGAACCCAGAGCCCATTTTTCTTCTAATAATTTTTGAAGAATCTGTGCTGGAGTTGCATTTGGCATTCCGGTTTTAGTATCTTCGAAAATGCCTAACCATTTTAATCTGCTCATAGTTTCCGACTCCATGTCTATTCCAACATAGTTACAAAGTTTTTGCTCAACGGAATCTTTTTCGTCATAAGGTAAAAAGCTGTTGATAAACTCTCTATATGTTATATTTTCAGAGTTCTCGATTGCATAAGTATCATCAGTTGCGCCTAGTTGTACAAATACGTTCCATCCGGCACAATAACCCGGACGACGTAATGTTCCACGTAATAATGTTGGGATATCTTCAAGACCATAAGTCTCTCTATAGCCTAACGAATCTCTGTTTGGATACATTTCAAATTCACCAACATCTAATATCGACATTTTCTCAATTCTTCGGAATAGTTGATTGTATGGAACGAACTTATAATTGCCATTATCAATATATTGGGCAACAGATTGTCCTGCAACTACTACGTTTCTTGGATTCCAGGTGAATTTATAATTCCATGGATTATTATCAAACTCTGGAGCAACCAGTCCTCCGGTGCTGGATTTAAAAGCAACCATTTCGCCACCTTTGGCTCTTATTTCATCAATAACTTTCATGGCCGACATGTGATCAATTCCAGGATCAACACCGATTTCATTTAATAGAAGCAATCCTTTTTCAACAGCTTTTTCATGTAATCCTTTTATATCTTTCGAAACATACGAAGCTGTAATCATATGTTTGCCAAATTCAACACATTTTTCTGCAACCAGAAAGTGAAATCTTGCAGGGAGCATTGAGATTACCACGTCTGTATTCTTTACTTCTTCTAAAAGTTGTTGTTCGTTGAAAACGTTAAAAGCAACAGCTTCTCCATTTGGATGATTCCCAATTTTGCGTTTTGCAACCTCAATAGTCCTTTGTCCTATACGAACTTTCCAGTTATATTGACTAGAATGGTCTAGTAAATATTTTATCAGGCTTGAAGATGATAATCCTGCACCAAGAATTAGTATTTTTTTCATAAGAATAACAAGTTACTTTGTAATTATTTAAATTAAGTTAGGTGCGAATATATAATTATTTTTAAGGAAGAAAAATGGTTTTTGACAGTTTTCCCAAAAAATCAAATATTCATCACATGCAATTGTCTGTATATTGCAAAATGTCAGCATGTTGTACGGTTCACGAAAAGTCTAAAAGGCTGTTAAAAGTTTATGTCCTTTAACAGTTTTTAATATTTATCGAATGAATTTAAATAACTATTTTTTCTTTTTAAGAAAAAATAAATTGATTTATAATAATCTGTTAATAAAACGATTTTATTTTTATTGAAAAGTACATGATTAATCTTAATTTTGTTCAAATTAGTAATGTTATAATACAACTTAGCTTTGGCAGAAAAGAAAAAATATGCTGAAACTCCATTAATGAAACAGTATTATCAGATTAAGAGTACGCATCCTGATGCAATATTATTGTTTAGAGTAGGAGACTTTTACGAAACATTTGGAGAAGATGCAATAAAAGCTGCCGGAATATTAGGTATAACATTAACTAAAAGAGCCAACGGTGCAGCTTCTTTTGTTGAATTGGCTGGTTTCCCTTATCATGCAATAGATACTTATTTGCCAAAACTAGTTCGTGCCGGACAACGAGTTGCTATTTGCGAACAGCTTGAGGATCCAAAGAAAACAAAGAAAATAGTGAAGCGAGGGGTTACCGAAATGGTTACTCCCGGAGTTTCTTTAAATGATAATGTGTTAGAGCATCGGGAAAATAATTTTTTAGCATCGGTTCATCTCGAAAGGACCATTGCCGGTGTTGCATTTCTTGATATTTCAACGGGTGAATTTTTAACAGCAGAAGGTAGCTTTGAGTACGTTGATAAGCTTTTAAGTAGTTTTCAGCCAAAAGAAGTGCTCTTTGAAAGAAGCAAACAACAACAATTTAAAGAGCTTTTTGGTGAGAAATTTTATACTTATAAATTAGATGACTGGGTATATACAGAAGAAAATGCAACAGACAAATTGCTTAAAAGATTTCAAACATCATCATTAAAAGGATTTGGGGTACAAAATTTACAGTATGGAATTATTGCTGCCGGGTCAATTCTGCAGTACCTTGAAATAACTCATCACAATAAATTACAGCATGTAGCTACCTTATCAAGAATTGAAGAAGATCGTTATGTTTGGTTGGATAAGTTTACAATTCGAAACCTGGAGTTATTCTTTTCGATTAATGAAGGAGCAAAGACACTGGTCGATGTTATAGATAGAACGATTTCTCCTATGGGATCACGTTTATTAAAACGTTGGGTTGCTCTTCCTTTAAAAGATGAGAAACCAATAAAAGAACGTCACGATGTTGTTGATTTTCTTTTAAATGATGTTGACTTTAAAGAATTACTGGCTGAACATATTAAAGAAATAGGCGATCTTGAAAGAATTATTTCGAAGGTAGCAACGGGAAGAGTAAATCCACGTGAAGTAGTACAACTGAAACATGCATTAACAGCTATCGAACCAATTAAAAATGCTTGCTTGAAATCCGGTAACGAAGCATTAAAAAAGATTGGAGATCAACTTAATCCTTGTTTAAATATTAGGGATAGAATCGAGAGGGAATTATTTTCTGATCCACCGGCTTTGTTAAGTAAGGGAAACTTTATTGCAGATGGTGTATCTGATGATCTGGATGAGTACCGAAAATTAGCATTTTCAGGGAAAGATTATTTATTACAGATTCAACAACGTGAAATTCAGCGAACAGGAATTACTTCTCTGAAAATTAGTTTTAATAATGTTTTTGGATATTATATTGAGGTAAGAAATACGCATAAAGATAAAGTGCCTCCGGAATGGATTAGAAAACAAACTTTGGTTAGTGCTGAGAGATATATTACAGAAGAACTAAAGGAGTACGAAGTTAAAATTTTAGGTGCAGAAGAGAAAGCGCTGGATTTGGAACAAAAATTATTTTTTGATCTTGTTACAAGTTTGGAAGATTATATTTCAGCGATACAATTGAATGCTTCTTTAATAGCAAAATTAGATTGCTTATTATCTTTTTCTATTGTTTCTGAAGAAAATAAATATATCCAACCTGAAATAAACGATTCTGATGTAATTGATATAAAGGATGGCAGGCATCCGGTAATTGAAAAGATGTTACCAATTGATGAGTCTTATATTCCTAACGATGTTTTTATTGACAGTGATCAACAGCAAATTATTGTAATAACCGGACCCAATATGTCTGGTAAATCAGCCCTGCTTCGACAAACTGCTTTAATTGTTTTG
>JAUVUS010000130.1 GCA_030600865.1 Bacteroidales bacterium
AAGACTATCAAATCATAATTAATCAATGTCGTTTAGTTAAAAATAGAACGCGGATTAAGCTGATGCAAGCAGCGCTGATTTACGCAGATTTCTTATTAATCCGTTTTAATCTGCGTTTAAAAAACTGTGTCATCAGTGTTCCATTTTGGATAAACTGACTAAACTAAACGACATTGATTAATAAATATTAATGAAGATATTTCTGAAATACCAAGTTAAAATAAATATCGTTTTACTATAGTTCGGATTAAACAAATTTTCATAACTTAGGTTTTCTTAAAAGAATGTACCGGATGAAGTATTTTTATTTGCTGATTTTTATTTCGATAATGGTATTGTCGTTTTCGTGTATTAAAGATGCACCAAACGATTTCGATAATCCTGATTCAATCTGGAATCCGAGCTTTTCTTTCCCTGTCGGTTATGCTTCAATGGGGATGAACGAAGACAGCGGATTTGACACCTTGTTACTTTTAATTGATTCCTTAACAGGATACCCGTTTTGGGTTGATGAAATTGATGTTCCAATGAGCTATACTATGCCTTTTGATATGCAGGAACTAAATGATTTCTCGGAAGAGATTATCAGTATTATGTTTCGGTTAAATACGTATAATGGTTTTCCGGCAGTTGCTACAGGGCAAGTATATTTTCTGGATATTAACAGCCTGATAGTTGATTCTATGTTTTTTGACGGGCCTTTAGTAATGAACCCCGGCACTCCTATTGGCGATGGAGAAACAATAAATCCCGCATATGATCAGTCCGATGTAATTTTTGGTCAGGATGAAATTAACGATTTGGCATCGGTAAAGTATATTTTAATTGAAGGAGCTATAAGTACCCAGAACCTTGACACAACTTTAATTGATTATTATCCCGCATATACTTTAGACTTACAATTGGGAGTTCAGGCCGAGTTGAATATGAGTATTTCCAGTCAATCTTCAAATTCCAAAAAATAATGATCAAAAATTAATTAACTAATATTGAAAGAAAATTTTAAAATAGCAAATAGGATGTCATTCCCGCGAAGGCGGGAATCTATTATTTGTATTGGTTTTATTGTATTTTTTCTAATAAGTTTTAATAGAAGTTTCTCTCAGCAAAATAATACTTTCTATTTAATGCACGAAGTTCCTCAAAGCAATTTGTTTACTCCTGCAATACAAATAAAATGTAAATGGTATGTTGCTATTCCTGCCTTGGGATCGACACATATTAATATTAGTAATTCTACCTTTTCGTTTAACGAGCTTTTTTCTACAAATAATGGATCAGCATCTCTTGATATGAGTAGTTTATACGAAAATGTTCGAAATACAAATCTGGTAAACTCGGAACTTCATCTCGATTTAATATCAATTGGTTACAGGAGGAACGAGTATTATTTCAATTTTAATATTGCTGAAAAAGTTAATGTGGCAGCAACTTATCCGGGAAGTATAATAGAGCTTGCATGGGAAGGGAATACTCAGTTTTTAGACGAAACTGTTAAGTTTGATAATTTACGAACTCATACAGTGCATTATCGCGAATATTCGCTGGGTGTTTCTAAAGTATGGGATGCATATAACATTCTGGGTTTACGGGCAAAATTGCTTTTTGGTAAAGCAAATATTTATTCGGGTAAATCGGAAATAAGTTTATATACCGATCCTAACACTTTTGATTTACACATTGAAGGCGATATAATTGAAAATATTTCATTCCCTGTTACCATAACTCAAGATAGCGAAGGAAAAATTAATGGTTACGAAATAAACGATATTGATCCTGTAAGTTTTCTTATGAACGGCAAAAACAAAGGTTTTGCTTTGGACTTAGGCTTGATTCATAGGTATAGTGAAAACATTACCTTTTCTGCAAGTTTGCTTGATCTGGGTTTTATTCGTTGGAAGTCGGATGTAAGCAATATTCATATATCAGGATCAGCTGATTATGTCGGTGTAGGTCAAGGCAGTAATTTAGGTAATTCTGATTTAATAACAGAGATAGTCGATTCCATTTTAGATGATTTTGATCAAACAGTTACAAATGATAAATATTACTCATGGTTACCCACCCAAATTTATCTGGGGGGAATGTATCAATACAAGCCTAAACTTGGAATAGGAATTGTAAATAGAAATGTGATTTATAGAAACAAATTACATTCATCGCTAACATTATCGGCAAATACAACTGTATGGAATAAACTTTCGGCTAGTCTAAGTTGGTCGTATTTAAACAATACTTATAAAAATGTGGGTTTAGGATTGGCTTGGCACAGTCGTGGATTACAATTTCATATGGTAAGTGACAATGTTTTAGGGATTATTAAACCTTTAGATGCACGCACTTTGAATTTACGTTTTGGATTTGGTTTACTATTGGGCTGTCCTAAAAACAAGGAAGAAGAGTTGAAAATGAGCAATCCATACGATTCCATGAACAAAGGAAATTGTTATTGGGCTAAGAAACTAAATAAGGATCATAAAAAGATTCTTAAAAAGAAGAAAAAAAGAGAAAAATAAAAGGCTGTCCACTAAAATTTGACAGCCCAATTTTTTCTAACTTTAACATAAGTAAAGACCAGTTTACATTTATCCAATTTTATCCATTGTGATTACATCTGATTCCATTACAAACTATACTGAATATGGAAGCACTAGGCACTTCTGATTGACTAGTGCTTACAGAACTATTTTATTGTGTCACACGCAGGATCATAAACAAAGAAATCTGGATAAACATCAGTAGGGGCAAGTCCCCCACCACTTGGTACGTATATCTTATTGTTTAACACGCAGGCAGCTGCTGCAATTCGACCCTTCGGCATGGGAGATTTCATAACCCATGTATTGTTTAATGGATCATATACCTCCACGGTGTTAAGCATTTCTTTAGGATAATATGTATCACCCCCTCCAATAGCATAGATCTTTTTGTTTACTGTAACTGCCGTTAAGCACCAACGGGCTGTTGGCATAGAAGATTTGCGATTCCAAGTGTTCAATTCTGAATCATATTCCTCCACTATTGTCATAGCCTGAAAAGTATTTCCTTTATCAGGATATTTTTTTGCATCAATTCCTCCAATAGTATAAATCTTTCCATTTGCCACAGAAGCAGAAAAACCCCATCTCAGAGTAGGACCAGCATCAGGATCGCCTTCCTTCGTTTTCCATGTATCTGTCTCTGGATCATAAATTTCTATGGACGTATAGTATTCAGATATTGGCCAGTCTAATGCACCTCCAATAACATATATTCTGCCATTCATCATAACAGTAGAATGCCCCCATCGACGAGTTGGCATGGGCGATTTACTAGTCCAGCTATCTGTTGTTGGATCGTATTCTTCAACAATAGCATAAGTTTTGTTGTCTAGCCAGCCTCCAATGGCATATATCTTACCATTTATTGCACAACCGGAAATAAACTCTCTTGGAGTTGGCATGTCTGCTTTTGATATCCAGGTGTTTGTAGCAAAATCATATTCTTCAAATGAGCCACCGCTTGTTCCCCCACCTGCCGCATAAATCTTATTGTTCACGATTGCAACCATATGGGTATTTCTAGGTGTTTGCAGATCAGCTAATTTTGACCAGCAAGTAGATAAATTATTGCTGGAATTTGAAAGAGTATTCTTGAGATCAGGGTTGCCATTTTCTTTCTTTTGCTTTATACCGCTGCAGGATGAAAGTAAGAAAACAATCAGAGTAAACAGATAAAATAAAATTCGTAGTTTTTTCATGGGGTTAATTGTTTTGGTTAGTTAAATTTTTTTTCAAAAACAATACAAGTTACGACATAAAAGTGCTGAATGTCAAGAAAATAACAATATTTTCTAATTTTGATTAATAGAATATTTAGCTATTGTAGCACGGAATAGTTTCTTAGTTGGAAGAGATCAGATTGTAACAAACAAAAAACCCAGCTGTTAAGCTGGGTTTTTGCTGTCCGACCAGGATTCGAACCTGGACTCTTCTGAACCAAAATCAGATGTGTTGCCAATTACACCATCGGACAATTGATTGAGTGTGCAAATTTAAAAAAAAAAAATTGTCTGCAAATATTTTTAAGTGTTTTTTTAAAAAACGATTGGATTATCAAACTCTAAATTCAATAATCCAATCAAAAAAATCATTAATAATAATATTTAGTCAATATTTAAAAAGGTGCTAAGCACCTATATTGCAATTATTTTAGTTTTGATATTGCACCTAATTATTAATCATCGTAAGTTACTTTATAATACTTTTCAAGACCTTCATCGGTCATAATCCAGTATTTATTTACCATTTCATCTACTCTATAGTATTTTTCTTTTTTAATATAATCGAGCTGTTCTTCGATACTTTCATCAAGATATAAAATATAATCTTCAGGTACCTCTACAGTAATATCTACTTCCGGAAATCTCCAGCGGTTTTTATCAACCAAAGAATATACAGCATCGAAAAGAATTACTGAATCCTGTTGTACTACATGGTATTCAATATCATCGGCATTTCGCAATGCTTCTCTTCTGTCTGATCCTCGTCCTTTTTTTACTATTTCGATAATAACCTGGTCTGAATGTCCAAGAATAATATCTATTTCAGGAAATGCGTATAGATGTTTTTCATCATCTTCATCGTACATTATTTGAAACTCGCTATCGAATATGTAGAATTTAGATGTTGCAAGCGATTTGTCTTCCTGTGCTTTTAAGTAAAGTGTTTTATTTGTTGGCTCTTCAACATAAATTCTGTGGTCATCTTTTACCGAAATTGAGTAATGTTTTACCTGCGTACCAACAATAACAACAAGTACAATTAAACTTAGTAACCATGCAACGAATCCAATTCCAGCAATAGATCTGTCGTTCGGGCGCAAGCCAAGTAATAGTTTAAATCCTCCGTAAATAATTGCAACCAAAGGTATAAATACAACTAAGACTGCACAAATTGTTACAATCCATATGGTATTTGGATCAACAAAAGAATGGATCATATCTGTAAAGATCACATGATCGTCAATAAAAATATTATTCCAGGGCATAAAAGGTTCTCCTATGATCAACGTCCCGGTAAGACCAATAAGAAAACCAACTCCGGCAATTACCAAAGCTAAACCGATAATTGCAACAACAAATTTGAAAATAAATCTGAAAAAAGCACCAATAGCATAAATTATACTTTCAAAAAAGTTTTGAGTACGATCGTAATCTCTAGAATTCTTAAAATTCTTAAAGTTGTCCTTTACGGTTTCGTACTCTTTACGCACATTTTTTTCAATATCGGAGATATTAAACCTTTCTCCACGCATATCGAGTTTTTGAGCAGTAGTGTAAGCTGCCGGAAGCAATGCCCATAGAACAATATATATAATAGCTATAACGCCATATGCAAATAGTAGTACTAAGAATAAAATTCTGATTATTAAGGGATCTATATTTAAGTAATTGGCAATCCCTGAACAAACACCACCAAGTATTCTGTTATCAGGATCGCGATATAATCTTTTCGTAGATTTTTCGTATTGATGATATTCTTTCCCATTGTTTTCTTCTTCGCTTTCAAAATCTTCCGGGCGACCCATTATCTCAATAACTTCATCAATATCTTCTTTGCTAATTACCTGTTTTTGTTCGCTTAGTTTACTTTGCAGAATTTCTGCAATACGGTGTTCAATATCAGAAATAATCTCTTTTCCTTCTTCATTTGCTGCAAATCGCTGATTGATAGCAGTCAAATAATTCTGCAAAATCTGATAAGCATCTTCATCTAAATGAAATATAACACCACCTATATTGATTTTAATTGTTTTCTTCATTTTTGGTCGATTTATTTTTGGTTATTAATCGAGTTAACTGCTTCAACAAGTTCTTCCCACGATAACTTAAGTTCATTTAAATGCTCTTTCCCTTTTTCGGTCAGAGTATAATATTTTCGTGGAGGGCCTTGTGTTGATTCTTCCCAGCGATAGCTTAATAACCCGGCATTTTTTTGCCTAGTAAGTAGAGGGTAAAGAGTTCCTTCAACAACGATCATTTTAGCTTTTTTTAATGCTTTAATGATGTCGGAAGTGTAGTAATCCTGCTTAGAAAGGATGGATAGAATGCAGAATTCCAGTACACCTTTTTTCATTTGAGCTTTTGTATTTTCGAGATTCATAGTTTCTATTTTTTAGTGTAGAAATAATTTCAGTATAATTTTTAGAGTCGATTTAGAATTTTATATTTTTCTTGATGTTTTCAAATTCTTCGCGAACGGCCCTTTTAATATTTTCAATGGTAATCGCTTCCCCACGCATTTCAAGTCTTTGAGCTGTTGTTGCTGCTTCGGGTATTGCAATCCAGAGGATAATATAGATAATTAATCCGGAACCCATTCCTAGAGAGATTAGGATGAAAAGAATTCTGAATACAATAGGATCGGTGTTAAAATATGCGCTTAAACCACCACAAACACCACCAAGAATTCTATTATCCGGATCGCGATATAATCTTTTTGTCGTTTTATAGTTCATTCTTTTTCTTTTAGATTCCCAGCCTGCCGAGCCGGCAGATTCTTTTTTAGTTTCTTCGTCCATAAAGTCTTCTGGTTCGCCCATAATTTTAATTACTTTCAAAACATCATCTTTCATAATTACATCTCTTTTTTCTCCTAATGTTTCGGTAAATAATTCAGAAAGGCGGGCTTCAATATCAGACATTATTTCGTTACGTTCATCTTCACTTACAAACTGCTTTTCTACAGCAATTAAATAAGTGTTTAGCATTTCATAAGCATCATCATCTATATGAAATATTAGTCCTCCCAGGTTTATTGTTATTGTTGTTTTCATATTATTTATTTTATAGTACTATCCAATGCATGCAAGATTACAATGCAAAGATATATAAAAAAACTAGTACTATGCAACACATAGTAGTAAAAATATTATAACACATAGCTTAATT
>JAUVUS010000264.1 GCA_030600865.1 Bacteroidales bacterium
GAAAATGTCTCGACCAAAGGAACGGAAAACGAACAAGGAACAGGGCTTGGTTTAATTTTGTGTAAAGAGTTTGTAGAAAAGCACGGTGGTGAAATTTGGGTAGAAAGTAAAGTTGGAAACCCGCCTGCCGGTTTACCTGCCGATAGGCAAGGCAAGGCAGGAGGCAGTAAGTTTATTTTTACAATTCCGCTTGTTTGATTGTCTGTTTTAAATAATTATTTATGACGCGATATTAAATTCAGAAATCAAAAAAAATCAGAATTACATCTTAATTAAATTAGAAGAAATCTAAATAAGGAAAAAGGTTATTAAATACTCAAATGCTTGAAAGTCTTTATTGATGGTATTTTGAGTTGTTTTCTCCTCCTAATTTGTTGTTAATAAAAGGTTTGTTAGTAATTTTAGTTTTGTAAATTGATGAACTTCTTTTTACTTTTATTTGTTTAAAAATTAAATTATACTCAAAATATTAACAAAAAATTGGAGGTTATATGGTCGATTCAAGTATGGTCCTTTGGGGACAAACAATCGCTTACACAATCTATTGCCTGGTAATATTACTGGTAATGGGGTGGTTTGCTTACAAAATCACAAAAACCGGAAAAGGTAATAAAGTTAAGCCGGCACTATTTTACACATTTGTAGGTTTTTTAACTGTGCTTGGAGTTTCTTTGCACATTATTACTTACAATACTATTCCATGGACTCCTGTTGATTTAAACAGGAGTGATTATAATCCTGATAAAACATTTGACATTACAGTAGAAAATCATGAATTTTTTCTACCTGCAGAAAAACTGGTAATCGATTGTAATGATCTTGTTTTGTTTGATGTTACTTCAAAAGATTTAACATATGGATTTGGTGTATTTCGGACAGATAACAGTATGATGTTTCAAATGCAGGTTGTACCGGGACATCGAAATGATATTCTGTGGCGATTCGATAAACCGGGTATATATACTATTCGCTCTACTGAATATTCCGGACCTAGGGGAATATTTATGATATTAAAAGATGTGATTGAGGTTTTACCTTGTGAAGGCTCATAATTAAACCTTTGTTAAACTTAAATTGAAAATATATGTCATTTAAAGATACATTTATGAACGGAGCCGAAAGCTTATTTAAGCCCGATTCCTTAACACAAATTCAAAAAATTGTTTTGCGCTTTATTGTTGTAGGATTGGTATTTTACGGTTTTGCAGTAATCGAAGGTATGATCATGCGAATTTATGCAGTAGATCCAATACCATTTATAAGTACAGATCAATATTTTGCGATTCTTACAGCTCATCCATTGGTTGGAATATTTGGTTCCACTTATGCTCTTGTTTTTGGTGCGTTTTTATTTCTTACACCATACTTAATGAAAAAACCTTTGTATAGTGTAAAGCTAGCTAATTGGTCTTTGATATTCCTTACATCAGGAGTACTTCTTTTCTGGATAGCCGGATTTATTTCTCATTATGCACCTTTATATACTTTATATTGGCCCTTACCTGTAGATTTTAGCCAGTTTAGTGTTTGGGGAGGAACATTCTTTATTTTAGGTATTGCTATTTTAATGGTAGGAACACTGTTTTTTATTATCAATATTTTTAAAACCATCGTATATACACCTGAAGGTTGGGAAAAACAACCATCAGCAGCGCTGCTTGGTTCTGCAATTGGTTATACCGGTTTAAAAAATATGCTTGCTAAAAAAGAGAATAAGAAAGAACATCTTGTTCCTCTTCCTGTTGCTGCAATAGCACGTGGTACTGTCGATATGGTTTTAAACACTGGTATTATTTTATTTACCGGAGTGCTTATACTGGTTTATATGTTGGGTCATATTCTTGGTTTTGATTTAAAGGAAACCGCCATTGACGCTTTATTATATAAAAACTGGTTTTGGTGGGGATTGGATTTAATAGCTGACGGTTTGGTTCTAATATTTGTTGCCGGAACATGGTATTTGCTTGCAGTGATGATTACAGGTAAAAAGCTTTTTATGCAGAATATTGCTAGAGCAGCTTTATTACTTGAACTTGTTGTATCGTGGACAGTTTGGTCGCACCATTTGTTATCAGACCAGGCACAGCCTGCTATATTAAAAGTAGTATCAGGAGAACTTGTAACAGCATTTGAGCTAATTACACAAGGCTTAGCATTCTTTATAGTGCTGGCAACTTTATGGTCTGCAAGACCGTTAAAAATGACAAATCCTTTAAAATTCTTATTGGGTGGTTTATTAGGATTTGCTTTGGCAGTACCAGCTGGTATTATGCAGGCAGATGTTGGATTAAACAGGATATTGCACAATACACAATGGATTATTGGCCCTCATGTTCACGTTGCTATACTTATTGGTTTAACCATGACATTATATGCTGCGATATATATCTTATTCCCGATAGTTACTAATGGAGCAAAATTTTATAGCCAAAAGCTGGCTAATATACATTTCTGGTTCCATTTAATAGGTGGAATTGGAATGGGAGCATTTATGGGTATGGCCGGATTAAACGGAATGTTACGAAGAACTCTTTATATTGATGGTGAATTTAATACATATATGATATTGGCTGCAATATCAGGTTCTTTGCTTTTAATATCATTTTTAGTTTTCTTTTATAACATTGTAATGAGTGTTGGCTTAAAAGGTGTTATTGGAATATTTTCTCCTTCTAAGCTAGAAACTAAAGAATTACTACCAGAATAATTATAAATTTTTTATATCAGGTATAAAAGTCTGCTTTATATAAAGCAGGCTTTTTTATGCTTAAAATTATTTTTTATCTAAAGTAAATACTTACCTTTGCCGACCTTTTAATAGAAATTATTTATTGATTTATAAAATCTAATTATCAGATGATTACAGTATCGAATTTGGCCATTCAATTTGGAAAAAAATATTTATTTCAGGATGTGAATTTAAAATTTACTCCGGGAAATTGTTATGGTATTATTGGGGCGAATGGAGCAGGAAAATCAACATTTTTAAGACTAATTTCAAATGATCTGGATTCAACCAGAGGTAAAATTACTTTAGGACCCGGAGAAAGATTATCTGTATTAAAACAGGACCATTTCGAGTTCGATGAGTTTACTGTTTTGAATACGGTATTGAAAGGGCACGATCAACTTTGGAATATTATGCAGGAGAAAGATGCTTTGTATGCAAAACCTGATTTTTCTGATGAAGATGGAATAAAAGCTGCCGAACTGGAAAATATATTTGCCGAAATGGATGGATGGAATGCTGAGAGTGATGCAGCAAACCTGTTAAGTGGATTAGGTATAAAAGAAGATCTTCATTATAAATTAATGAAAGAACTTAGCGGGAACGAAAAAGTAAGAGTTTTACTTGCTCAGGCATTATTTGGAAAACCCGACAATCTTCTTCTTGATGAGCCTACTAACGATCTTGACCTGGAAACCGTTATGTGGTTAGAGAATTATTTATCGAACTTTGAAAATACAGTTTTAGTAGTTTCTCACGATCGCCACTTTTTAGATTCAGTATGCACAAATACTGTCGATATTGATTTTGGAAAAGTAAAACAATTTGCAGGTAATTATAGTTTCTGGTATGAATCAAGTCAATTGGCTTTGCGTCAGCATCTGGCCCAAAACAAAAAGGCAGAGGAAAAGAAAAAAGAATTGCTCCAGTTTATTCAACGCTTTAGTGCTAATGTTGCTAAATCAAAACAAACAACCAGCCGTAAAAAGATGATCGAGAAACTAAATATTGAAGAAATTGAACCATCAACACGTAAATATCCAGGCATTATATTTAAACCGGAACGCGAACCCGGGAATAAAATTCTTGAAGTAAAGGGATTAAGTAAAAGCATTAACGACGATTTACTTTTTAAAGATCTGGAATTTACAATACAAAAAGGAGAGAAGGTTATTTTTCTTTCACGCGATCATCGCGCAATGACCGCATTATTCGAAATATTAAACGAAAAAATAAAGTCCGATTCAGGTTCATTTGAATGGGGACAAACAATTAAAACTGCATATTTACCTTTGGATAATGTTGGTTTTTTCGATAATAACATGACTCTTGTCGAATGGCTTGGTCAGTTCTCTGATGATTCAAGTGAATTGTTTTTACGTGGATATCTTGGCAAAATGCTTTTTTCAGGCGAAGAAATATTTAAAAAAACGAAGGTGCTTTCCGGTGGTGAAAAAATGCGTTGTATGGTTGCTAAAATGATGCTTGCAAATGCAAATGTTCTAGTGTTAGATACACCAACCAATCATTTAGATTTAGAATCAATTCAGGCATTTAATAATACTCTGAGAAAATTCAAAGGAAATATATTAATGTCTTCACATGATCATGAATTTATTCATACTGTTGCTAATCGTATTATTGAATTAACACCAAATGGTATTATCGACAAGCTTATGGAATATGATGATTATATTTCTAATGTGAAGATACAGGAATTAAGAGAATCGATGTACAAATAATGCTATTAAAAAACTTTTCCAAAGTATTTAACTTTGGAAAAGTTTAGATTAATTTATAAACAGAATAAGTACTTTCTTATAATACAAAACTCATTATAAGCCCCGGTAGATTTGCTGTCATATGAATAATAATTGCAGGTAAAATGCTTTTATGCTTTTCCTGAAAATACCCTGCAACAAATCCAATAAATGTTGTCATTATAACAATTCTAAAGATTGTAGGACCACTAGCTTCTGTAGTTAGAAGTATCAAATGGCCTAATCCAAAAAGTATTCCGCTTAATATTACAGGTAGGC
>JAUVUS010000467.1 GCA_030600865.1 Bacteroidales bacterium
CAACTCCATTTATTAATATTACAAATTATCCGGAAATAGAAGAAGTATTGGCTGAAGTAAAAAAGCAAAAAAACTATGTTGCACTTGATGCTGATAAGATTGCTTCAGAAATAGGATCGAAACGTTCTTCAAACATTGTAATGTTAGGAGCTGCTACTCCGTTCTTTGAGATTTCATTTGAAAGTTTTGAAGAAGGAATCCGTAAGATTTTTGCCCGTAAAGGTGATGATATAATTAATATGAATCTTCAGGCGTTAAGAGCAGGAAGATATTTTACTGAAAAGAACAGATAATAAGAATTATTTTGATTATTCATAGAGTGTCATGATAAAATCGTGACACTTTTTTTATTCCTTGCTAAATATTCTTAAGCAATTTTAATATTTTAGTATTCAAATTAAAAAGAATGCAACTAATCAGTATGGGTAACTGGTTAATAATTAAAACAATAAATTAACCGCAATGAGCACAAAGAAAATACGCAAAGTTCGCAAAGTATTTAATATCAATAACAAAGTCTTTATGTTCTTTGCGACAATTCATTGCGTGCTTTGCGGTTGAAAAATTTATTATTATTGAAAATAAAGCTTTTACATAACTTAAAAAGACACTGATTAGTTACAAAAGAATGAATCTTATTTTAAAGAGAATTAAACTATTTGACATAGTAGTTATACTATTTTGCCTTTTAACCGGCATTTATATACTATTTGGATACAGACAATTACAAAACATATATATTCATATTTTAATTCGAATCATCTTTTTACTAATAATATTCTTACTTATAAAAGCAGGCAATTCAAATAATAAAATATTTCAATTCTTTCGTAATTTCTATCCTTTATTATTACTTGGTTTCTTTTATAGCGAAACTGATTATTATAACAATCTTATATTTGAGAATTTTGATCCGATATTAGTAAAAATTGAAAATTTACTTTTCGGCACTCAGCTATCCTTGCAATTTTCTAATTTAATTTCGAATCAGTGGTTTAGTGAATTAATGCACTTTGGATATTTTTCGTATTACTTAATAATATCTGGAATTCCTCTTCTATTCTACTTAAAAGCACGAAATGAATTTGAAAAAACAATGTTTATAATAATAACATCATTTTGTTTGTATTATCTTGCTTTTATAGTATTTCCATCTATTGGCCCACAGTTTTATTTCTCTGTTGAGCAAAGAGCTGTTCCTGATGGTTATGTTTTTGAAAGAATAATGAATATCATAATTGCAGTTGCTGAAACAAAAACCGGTGCTTTCCCAAGTTCTCATGTAGGCATAGTCATAATATTCCTTATTATTATTGCACAACATTTTAAGAAATATCTTTATGTATTAATCCCTTTAACTACAATTTTAATTTTATCAACAGTTTACATAAAAGCTCATTATGCAATTGATATTATTGCAGGTATTATAACCGGAGTTCTATTTTATTTATTTTCAAATATAATCTATAATGATATTTCTAATAAATCAACAAACAAATAGTATCTTTTAGTATTACATTTCGTAATTATTTTTACCTTGACAAAAATTAATATTTAAGATATTACCTACATTATAAAAGCTAAAATGATAGAGATTGTAGAAGTAAAAAACAAAGCTGATCTTAAGAAATTTATATACCTACCTGAGAAAATTCATAAAAACCATAAAAACTGGCTTTATCCATTATATTCAGATGAATGGATCTTTTTTGATCCTCGAAAAAATAAAGCTTTTAACTATTGCGATACTGTGCTTGCACTTGCCCAAAAAGAAGGTAAAGTAATTGGTCGTATAATGGGAATTATTAATCATCGATATAACGAAATTAATAATGAGAATAATGGAAGATTTTGCTTCATGGAAACATGGGACGACAAAGCAGTTTTTCATGAGCTAATTTCATTTGTAGAAAAATGGGCCAGGAACAAAGGGATGCAAAAATTAATTGGCCCTTTTGGTTTTTCAGATGAAGATCCGCAAGGATTTTTGGTAGAAGGTTTTGATCAGCCTACCGTAATGGTTACTAATTGCAGCCTCCCTTATATGTCTCAAATGATAGAATATGAAGGATTCACAAAAAAAATGGATTTTGTTCAGTATAAAATAAATACTCCCGGTGAAATACCTCCAATTTATGAACGCATTGCTCAACGACCAGAAAAGAACGGATTTAAATTAATTGAATTTACCAAACGTAAGCAGCTTAAACCTTTTATACGCCCGGTGCTGGGTCTGACAAATGATACATATACTGAAATATTTGGCTATGTTCCTTTCAGTGAAGAAGAAATGGACGATTTTGCAAAACGCTATTTACCAATATTAGATCCTAAATTTATAAAAGTCATTGTTGATGTAAACTCTGAAGTCGCAGCTTATGTTATTGGCATGCCAAATATAAGTGAAGGAATTATAAAAGCAAAAGGACGGCTATTTCCTTTTGGATTTATTAAGATACTTCGTTCTATGAAAAAAACGAATCAATTAGATTTATTATTA
>JAUVUS010000081.1 GCA_030600865.1 Bacteroidales bacterium
GCAGTTCCTACTATTTCAATATCATCCTTTGTTTTAAATAATGTTATTAATCCAAAAAGAGATACGTCATGATCTTCTGCAATAACGATTTTTATTTTTCCTGTTTCACTAATATTTTTTGAACCTGATAAATGCAGAGGAATAGTTAAGTTAATAATTGTACCAAATCCACTAAAATTATCTACTTCAAATTTTTTGTTTACTCTTTTTAGTGTAGAGTTTAATTTTTCGTTTCTCTCAAATTCTGAAGAATCAATAAAAGCATTCTCCACTTCTATTAAAAGATTTACATAATCATTATGTTGTATTACTTGTAGATTAACATTGAGATTTTTGGCATACTCTGTAATTAAATCGATACAATAATCAGAAAATTCTATAATTATATCTTTTATTTCAGACTCAATTTCATACAAACCATTCTCAAGAAATAAGTAGAAACTAAGATTTAATAAATCTTTTTTATTAGTAATCAAATCCGAAAGGCGATTTTTAAGATCTGTATCTGGTAAGGGTTTATTACTAATTTCCATCGAGATCGTTTTAACCTCTTCTATAGTTTCATCAACTTCTTCTACAATCTTATTAAATGATTCACTTTTTAATTCATTACTTATTTCGTTAATTTTTGTTTTAAGACCGGATTTTTTTTTCTCGATATTATCTTCAATTTTATAACTAGAATCTTTTTCTATAGAACTGAACAGAGATTTTTTAATTTTAATTATTTTCAATCTGAGTTTAAAAATTAAGAAAGAAAGAAATGTTATTATAATAAAAATCAAAAAGTAAAAAATGTGACTATAAAAAAACGCTTCGTCTTTATAAAATTCATATAAATACCATTTGTCACCTATTTGAATAGATATTTGATTCGATCTCTTATTATAGCGTACAACTGTAAGATTTACTTTCCCGGTATCGATAAGATTAAGTTTTGCTTTATATCTTAAATTATCAGAAACAACTATTAAATTCTCATTATCTTTAAAAATCAATTCATTTTTTGAATCTCCTGTTATATCCTCAAACTGTACAAACTTAGCTCTCTCTCTTTTAGTAATAACAAAAGCTTTACTCTTTTTTAAATCAGGAGTATATTTAAGAATTTTATTACCTGAGAATAAGTAAATATTATTTTCGGAATCAGATATACTTGTTAACACTAAATTCGATTTATTCTCGATGTTTACTTCGTTTATTCGTTCACCATGGAAATTATAAAGCATCAAGCTATTAAAAATATTTTCGGGATTAGTTCCACTATGTAAAACTGCTATTAACTTTTCGTTACCTGAAAGAACTGTATTAACAGTGATTTGTGATGATCCACCATAAGAGATTATTGGTTGAAATAAATAATCAAGATTATTATTGAGCACTATAAGCTGTGATTCGTTTCCATTACTGACAACATCAATTGACTGATTTGATACTATTATCTCTGGCTTACTATCCGAATTTAAATCTTCCACTAAAACCTGACAAGAAATATTTGTTGTAATTTCAGGAGATGAGCTTAGTACCTTATTGAAAATATCAAATGAAAAAATTCTCCCGGGAGTATCAGGATATCCCGCATTTACTGCAAACAAAAACTCTTTACATTCTTTTTGATTTAAGTTATATAACCCGATTGGTATAACTTGCAAATCAGAATTTGAACTACTAACTCTTGCAATAAACTCTTTTCCTACAATTGGTTCTTTATCATTCTCAGGGTTTAATACATATAAAAAAAGAGAATCGGCCTTTTCAGTAAAAATAAATAGCTCTTTTATACTGTCGTTATTGTAATCTCCGGCAAATACTTTACAATTCTTAATCGGAGACTCAAAAAAGTTCCATAGAGATTTAAAATTATTCTGTGAATCGTATAAATACAAAGTTGGCTGAAAAATTTTGTCGTAATGGTAATAATGTATTTTCTCGCTATTGCCATCATTATCTAAATCAAAATAGTATACCTCACCATTATTATTGAGTACTGATTCATCAATCATTTCAGTATAATAACGAGGTAAATACCTGGCAAATAAAAAGATTACCAAAAGACTTAAAACAAACCCAATAACTATTGATTGAATTAAATAACTACGCCACTTTTTTATCACCACACAGAATTTTTCTCGTTTTTAAAATTGAATGTCGAATTTAATACTATTTCTTCAATAAAAAAAATGATTCAAACACTAATTAGCCCGGAAAATTCGTGAATTTTCTACGATAAAGTAATATCAACAAATTTAGGGTTTTAGACAACCCCAAATTTGGGTATTACTAAATCGGGATTTCCCGCATTGCCTCCCACTATCCATCATGCATTCATACAATTCGTTACACTTTTGTATGAATAATGCGGGTTAATTAACAGATTAGGATTTTATTTTATAAGAATAGCTCAAATATTAAATTTAACTAATTTTTTAAACTGGAAAACAGAAAATAATAATTGGTAGTTTTTAAATTACTATATAAAAGAAAAATCGTGAATAACGTGAACGGAATATAACTCTAAACAAAATTTATTTTTTTGTCGGGGTGTAAAGGATTATTCATTTTCTACAATCTCAATCTCTTCTTTAGTTAAACTATAAAGTTCAAATATAATTTTGTCTATTTTACTTTCCTCTTCTGAACAGTTAATCATAGGGTCAAATTTCTTTTTCTCAAGTATATTATCAACTAATTCAATAATATTCTTTTTAAAATTTTCATCTATTTTTGGCAAAGGAGTTATTTCCAAATATTTAATTTTTAAATTTACATCAAGGAAATTCATCCTAAAATAAAAATTCATCAGTTCTGAATTTAAAAGTGCTAATACAAACTTTAATTCGTTTGTATTATTATTTTTCGAATTCATAAAAATTACACCATCTCCCAAGAAAAATCCCTTTTCATCAAAAGTCCCGACTAATCTTTTTCTTAATGTTTGATTTCTTATTTTTTGAAATAAGATTTTTGGAGCTAAAAAGTATTTTTCATCTCTAGGCCATTGTAATGAATACCACGGAATTGAACCATTCTTCACTTCTCTTCTTTTCTCTAATTTTGGTTTAAAATCTAGCAACCACTCTTTTGTCTTAGGATAATTTTCAATTTTAATATTCTTATTTAGATATAAAATCTTCTTTTTAGCTGTACTATTTATAGAGTAATTCTTAAAATCCGATCCTAACAAATAAGGCTTTAATAAATCAGGCTCAAACCTTTCATGACCATCAAGGTGAATAAAGGCTTCATTAAGCCCAGATACGATACCTTGTATAATATGAAAATCTTCAGAAATTATTTTATCTTTTAATCCATCTACTTTATTACAAATAACAAGTTCATTATTTGAACTTAACGTTATTGAATAATCGTTTTTTATAAAAAGATCCTGTTTGCTAAAAAATCTAGATTTTATAAACAATTCTCCATTTTGAGTTTCACTTAACTTTATTTCAATTTCATGTTCATCAATATTAGAATTATTTTGATATTCGAAAACAATAGTATCATTATTTGCATCTTCAAAAATATTCGCTCCAACATAATCAACCTTTAGCAACTTTGTTGTTATCAATAATTCCTTTCGAATTAGACTAAATGCAGCGTTCTTTAGGAACTGCATAGGTATAATGTAAGTAAGAACTCCATCAAGTTTTAATATGCTTTTTCCAAATTCAGTAAACAAAGCAAATAAATCAATTCTACTTGAAGCATTTTGATAAAAATTAAAAATGTAGTCACGCTCTTCAATATCAATTCCGCTGACTGCAACGTAAGGTGGATTTCCTATCAACACATCAAATCCAATAAAATCACCTTCATCATTTAAAACTTCCGGAAACTCAAAACGCCATTCAAAAGCATTTTCATAAATTTTATTGTTCCTGATTTCTTCCAGTTCGGTTTCCAGTTTTTCAATATCGCCGGTAAGTTTATTTACCTTTTTATTCCACTCTGCTTTTTCTTTTTTCGTTTGCTCGAATATTTTAGTTTGAGTGGTTAAAGCAAACAATTCTCCTTTTAGCTTATTAAGCCTTATAACTCGTTTGTCATTGGTTGCTATTTCGCTTTCAAAATCATTTTTAATTTTATCAATGAGCAATACCATAGACTGCTTTTCTTCTTTACTTTTTGCATTTCGGTAAGTCATTACAGCCAGGCGGTAACTGTCAATTGTCCATTTGCTCTTTTTTAGTGCTTTTTTAATATCAGCATCTAAAGCATAACGGCTTATAAGCGAGTTTCCACATTTTATATTAATATCAATATTAGGAAGTGTCTCCAATTCTTCTGTTCCTTGCCTGTAATAAGCATTCTTTAAAAGCTCAATCCATAAACGCAAGCGGCAAATTTTAACTGAGTTTGGGTTAATATCTACACCAAACAAGCAGTTCTCAATAATAGTTTGTTTCTCATGAAATAAAGCTTCCTGTACTCTTTGGCTTTCATGGCTATTTGGGTTGTATTCAAAAAAACTGCCATCTTCATCAGTTATGATCAACTCGTCGTTCACTACTTCTACATGATAATCACGGAATGTTTTTCCTTCCCTGTCGAGTAAAATTTTCAGTTCGCTTTTAATAGTTATAATCTCATTTAATGCAGAAACCAAAAAGTGTCCTGAACCTACTGCCGGATCACAAATCTTTAGACTATTGATAATATTGTTTGCTTCTTTTTTATCTTCAATTTTATTATAAAGCTCATTAAAATCTTTACAATCCCAATTCTTAGTTTCATTAAATTTCTGAACCACTGCCCTGCGAATAGTTTCCCTGGCCATATACATAGTTATAAAACCGGGAGTAAAAAACGAGCCGTCTTTGTAACCGTTTATTTTTTCAAATATTAAACCAAGTACCGATGCATTAATTAATCTTTTATTATCTTCTTGTATATCTTCAGATCCCTCACTGGCAAAATCATAAGCCTCCAAAAAACGAAAAAGATATTCCAGTGTATTCATTTCGCTTTTTAAACGTTTTCCTGTTTTATCTTTAAGTACAGTAGAATTTATTATCGGAATGTTATATTCATCTTCCAGGTTACTTATACGAATTGTTTTATGTTCTAATTCGTTGGGTTCAAACAAAGAACTGTTCAGGTAAGGTATTTTACTAAATTTCTTTTTTACTAATTCGCTTCGTTCACTTTCTTTAATGGCAAGTACCTGAAAGAACAATTTGTTTAATGCATCGTAATCAGGTATATGTTCAATGTTTAAAAATTTATATGAACTATCACCCTTATGATATTTGATTAATTGTCCTTCGAGTAATTTTAAAAACAAAATACGATTAATCCATGTTATCCCTAATTCCAAAGCAACACTATACAGTTGTTCATTTTTAGTTGCTCCGTAATTCGAAGCTTTTATCTGACCGAGACAATCTTCATATTGTAAAATTGTCATTGTATTTTCTATCAAAGAGCCCGGATTTCTTTCTTTTTCAGGTTTTCGCCCAATAAGCTTTTTGCTGCCTTCCTTTGTTTCGCTTAAACCTAGAATGTGCAATAATTCAGTATAAAAAGATTTATCAAGACTATTGCTATCATTTACAAAAGGCAACTTTAGTAAATGTTCAGGAGATAATAATTTGTATAGTGCTATAAGTTTATTATCATCCTTTTTATCATCATTCCGCAAAGGTTTCCCGTATTCCCGGATATCGAAATATGTAAAATCAATTTCATTTTTAATATTTTCGATAGCAGGTTCTGCTATTTCTTTGTAAAAGAAATCTGTTTTAGTTCCCGATAGCCTGGCTTCTTCAAAATCTGTAAATTGTTTAACCAATGCTTTATTCTGAGCAAATTCTTTTTCGAAAATACTTGCATCGAATATAAACCACTCGTAAATGTTTGTAGCTACAACAAATTTTATTTCAAGATTCTTTAATGTAATTCGTTCTCGTAAATAGTATAAAACTAATTCCTGTAATGCTTTTGAATTAACCTTATCCTTTCTAAGCATTTCAGATTTGTTGGTTGGTTTTTTGGCTTCGATAACCACTCCAACAGTACTCTTTGCATCTTTACCATTATGAATAACCAAGTCGGTTCTTCCCTTGGTATTTATAAAATGGTTGTCTTTGTAGTATGTGTCTTTTAAAAACTGAGAAACTAAATTCTTATGAAATTCTTCGGATTCACTTTCATTAATCGTATCTAAAAGCTGAATAAGATTTGCTTTAAAATTCTCAATTTCGCTTCTATTTGGTTTTACTTTTAGAAAAGCATTAAACAAAGCTTTTCTAAAAGTAAAACAAGGTTTAATTTCATAATATATTTAGGGCTTCAATTATTCTGTTATTCAATTTCAGCGATATTTTGCATTAACTCTTCAATTAGTTCTGTACTATCAGAATCTGAACCTAGAGGCAATACACATTCAATGCCCTCAGTTAGGTTATCATTTTTTAATAAACTTGAAAATTCATCTTTTAAATATGTTTTAACTTCTGAGTTAGCATTTTCAATATTGTCCAAAATGTTAAGAGAATTATCAAGTACATAAATAATATCTTCAAAATCGCGACTTTGCCTTAAGTCTTCACCTCCGCGATTTTTATGAGCTTCAAATTTTGCAGCCAGATAATATTCGGGAGAAAAAACAAAAATTTCAGTTCCATCAGGAAGTACTTCTTTTATTTTATTCTCAATTCCGTCTCCATACCATTTATTACTAAATCCGAGAACATCTGAATCGGTTGGCATTACATCAACCTTTATTCCTTTATATAAAAATCTACATATTGGAGCTCCTTTAGATGTGTCATGAGCAAATCCTCTTGCTCTAAGGTTCTCTTCTAATTGTGCATGTGCAATTCGCGAACTTAATTCGATAACACAATCCACATCAGTTGTTGGTCGAATATCAGAGGCAGCAGGATCATCAGCATAAAGCTCTGCGACAACTCCTCCAACAAAGACCATATCATTTTTCAATTCTCCTAAACCTTTTGCTACTGTTTGTAGCATATCAATATTATTTGGCATAATGTAAACGTTTTTTCAATTCATCAATTGCTATTTTTATTTCTCTTACTCGTCCTACTCTTATTGTATCAACAATAACCAAAAGCTCATAAAACAATTCATCTTCCTGAACCATCCCAGGTAAAGTTTTATATAGTGGTTCAATTGCCTGTCCTCGCTTATTACCTTTTGCATAAGGCCAGACATAAACATCTTCACCCTGAGAAATATGTTCATTTATTGGTGGTGCAGAGTGTGCAGTAGGAATTCCCCTTACCATTGCTCCCGGTTCAGCTGGGAATACATATTTTAATCCATAAATTAAAAACTCAATAAATGAATTAATATGTACTTTCCGCTTTTTTGAATCAATTAGTCCTGCAATCTTACACCTATTTAAAACCTCAGATATTTCTGATGGACTAATTCGTAAAGAATATGCCAAATCCGAATTATACCATTCATCATGCTTAACTGCAATTATCTTCAATAAGACAACTATGTCTTGAGGACGCATCCCGTTGTGTTTTTTCATGACTCTCGATTTTAAATTCGCGATTCGCGATTCGCGAATTACCAAATATATGAAATTTTTATTGAATAAAGAACCATTAAACACTATTCTATTTTATTAAAATGGTTTCACTTAAGTAAAATTTCGAGAACATTACCGTTTTTCGGTATTAATCACGAAAAAATACTTAAATACATTTAAACTTTTACAAAAAAAAAGGAGACTATTTTTCAATAATCTCCTTTTTGTCGGGGTGGCAGGATTCGAACCTGCGACCTCCTGCTCCCAAAGCAGGCGCGATAACCGGGCTACGCTACACCCCGTAATATGTGTGGGTGTGTGAGTGTGTGAAAATATTTATCGCAATCGTGTGCTAAATTGCGGATGCAAATAAATGAATAGTTTTTTAATTTTCAAAATAAAATTGGTATTTTTTATTCAATACTGCGAAACAATCCTAACAACATTTTTGAAGCTTTCTCATAATCAGAATATAACTCATTATATGATTCTTCATTAATTAACTTTAAGTCATAAATAATTTGAAGAATCGAAACACATTCAAAGATACTTCCACGTGAAATAGTTATAAAATGCTTTTTATCTGCTTTTGACATCCTACCAACACCTTCAGAAAGATTTAAGACAGAAGATAAGCTTGCTCTTTTCCATTGATCAATAATATACTTATCTATTCCTTTTGATTTATTAATAAATGTATAGACTTCTGCATTCAAATTGCGAACAACCCGGTAAACATCTAACTTTTCAAAATCAAACATAATAATGAAATTTATTAATTAGGTAAGTTAAATAAAAAAGAGAGTAAATTTCTCACTCTCCAACTCATATTTCACACATATCTCAATTTCACTCTCACACTCAATCCCAATCTCAAACCTTTTTTGCGGAGAGGGGGGGATTCGAACCCCCGGTACCCTAATCGAGTACGCCAGTTTAGCAAACTGGTGGATTAAGCCACTCTCCCACCTCTCC
>JAUVUS010000206.1 GCA_030600865.1 Bacteroidales bacterium
CCAGGGAAGATCAAACTTTGTGTATCGTGTGAATTTTTCAAATTTGATTGAAAAAGATTATTTAGGTATATATATTGATTTGAAAGGGGATAAAAACATTGGCAAAAATGATTATAGCCTTACCAACGAAAATAAAAAAGTATTTAAAGTATTTGGTGGATCTTATGGCTACTTTTTGAACGATGATATTGTTTACACATTCAGAAAAAACGATATTAAAAAAGTACATAAAAAAATGATAGCTGAAATAGAGGAAAAAACTTCTTATAAAGCTAAAATATTGAAAGTGAAAAAAGAATTTGGTAACTATATTAATAATAAAAAATTCCTTTTCATTTCAAATCATAAAAAGAAAAATTACGATGTTACACCAATCCATGTTGATGTTAACATTGTAGATAACGATATTCTTGATACAGAAGTTTTCAGAAACGCGAGTCCTGAAAATAAAAATGCAGAGTTTATTTTGGAGGACCTGCCTGACGGCAAGGCAGGTGGCAAGTACATTTGTGGTTATGCCGTTGAAAAAATGTCAAAATCATTATACAATGTTGTAAATCCGGATGATATAATTGAGCAATATGGAGCTGACACATTACGTATGTACGAAATGTTTTTAGGCCCGTTAGAAATGTCAAAACCTTGGGATACAAATGGAATTGATGGTGTACATAAATTTTTACGTAAATTCTGGAGATTATTTCATGATGGAAACAATAACTTTAATATATCAGATGAAAACCCAACCGATGATGAATTAAAGGTTTTACATAAAACTATTAAAAAGATTCAGGAAGATATTGAACGTTTTTCGTTTAATACATCCGTAAGTGCATTTATGATTTGTGTAAATGAATTAAACGATCTTAAATGTAATAAACGCCAGATTCTGGAGCCTTTGATTATTTTATTATCGCCATTTGCACCTCATATTACTGAAGAATTGTGGCAGAAGTGTGGCAATTTAGAAAGTATTTCTTATGCAGAATTCCCTGTGTACGAAGAAAAATATTTAGTGGAGAGTACATTTGAATATCCCGTTTCTTTTAATGGAAAAATGCGATTTAAAATTACATTGCCAATGAATATAGGAGCAAAGGATGCGGAAAAACAAGTGTTAGAGCATGAGTTGACTCAGAAATGGCTTGAAGGTAAAACTCCACGGAAAGTTATTTTTGTTCCGAAAAAGATTATTAATATTGTGATATAATTATTTCAATTGGCAAAATGAATAAATTTTTTAAAGATTTTAAGGCCTATTCGATAATAACCTTGGGCCTTTTTATTAATGCTATAGGTTGGACAGCTTTTTTAATTCCTGCGGAAATTACAGGTGGCGGTATAACAGGTGTTGCAACGGTAATATTTTATGCCACAAAAATTCCGGTTTGGATTCCATATCTTATTATAAATAGTATTCTTATTTTAATAAGTATAAAAATTCTTGGAAAAAGCTTTGGAATTAAAACCATTTTTGCAACAGCGACTTTATCGCTTTTCTTTTATATTTTACAAGGTATAATTGTCGAACCTATTGTAACCGAAAATTTCATGTCGTCAGTTATTGGAGGTATACTGGCAGGTGTGGGTGTTGGTATTGTATTTAGTCAGGGTGGTAGTACAGGGGGTACAGATATTATTGCAATGATAATTAACAAATATCGAAATATAAGCCCCGGGAAGGTAATTCTTTATGCCGATGTTATTATTATTACCTCATCATTTTTGATTTTTAAATCTATTGAAAAAATAGTTTATGGTTATGTAACCATGGCTGTTACGGCTTATGCAATTGATTTACTTTTAACTGGTGCTAAAAGAACCGTTCAATTATTTATATTCTCAAAAAAGCATGAAAAAATTGCCGAAAAAATAGCTTCAGATGTACATAGGGGAATAACCTTAATTGATGGCACTGGTTGGTATTCTAAACAGGAATCGAAAATATTAATGGTTCTGGTTAAAAAACAAGAATCTAATAATTTATTAAGAATTATTAAGGATATTGACCCTGATGCTTTTATCTCGGTTAATAGTGTTATGGGGGTTTATGGAAAGGGTTTTGATCGAATAAAAGCGTAAATATTTGATTATTAGGATTTAATTTTTTACTTTGGCTGCAAATATCTAGTAATATGCAAATTAAGAAAATTTCAATAGTAAGTTTTGTAATACTGATTTTAATTTTTGTTAGTTTATTTAAATCTACGGAAAGTAGTATTCTTACCAGGAACATGAATATATATGCCGTTGGAATCGATCAAAACATAATATACTACGATATTAAAAAAGAATATGAGATTACAATAGATTCTTTTAAAATTGTTCAAAATAGAATTAGAAGAAATTATAATCTTGCGAAATTACTTACTGAGGCAGGTCTGGAATATACAAAAGTTGAAAAAGCTACAAGGTATTCAGCTGAAGTATTCGATATTAGAAGGATTAAAGCAGGAAATTATTACAGGTTATATTATACAAAGGACAGTTCTAATACACTCAAATATTTTGTTTATAAACATAGTCCTACAGAATATCTTAAAATATCACTTGGAGATGAGCCACATGCAATTAAAGGAGAAAAGGAAATAATTAATGTGAAAAAATCTTGCTCCGGAACAATTTCTTCATCCTTATGGGCTACCATGATCGAAAATAATATTGATCCTATGATGGCAATCAGGTTGTCCGAAATTTATGCATGGACTGTTGATTTTTTTGGATTAGAAGAGGGTGATCAATTTAAAGTTTTATACGATAAGCAGTTCGTTGATAGCATACCAATAGGGATAGGAGAAATTTATGCTGCATGCTTTACACATCGGGGCGAAGAACTAATGGCTTATGAATTTGAGCAAAATGGAGTTAAAAGCTTTTTTGATGAAAAAGGGAAAAGCTTAAGACGGCAATTTTTAAAAGCTCCGTTAAGATTTTCAAGAATAAGCTCAGGATACTCGAATAGTCGTTTTCACCCTATTTTAAAAATTCGTCGTCCACATCGTGGAGTTGATTATGCAGCTCCTCAAGGAACTCCAATTTACAGTATTGGAGACGGAAAAATTATAAGAAAAGGATACACTAAATCAGCGGGTTATTACATAAAAGTGCGACATAATAGCGTTTATACTTCGGGTTATAATCATTTATCTAAGTATCCAAAAGGAATAAAAGTTGGCCAACAAGTATCACAAGGACAAATTGTTGGTTATGTTGGAAGTACCGGATATGCTACAGGGCCTCATCTTGATTTTAGAGTATGGAAAAATGGCCAGCCTGTTGATCCATTGAAAATTAAAGCTCCTCCGGTTGAACCAATTGCAGAAGAAAATCTTCAAAGGTTTCAAACAGCAATAAGATCCCTTAAGCAGGATCTAGAATCAATCAATTAGTAATAAATCAGGTTTTATCAGTGTGAAATTTAAACAATCATTTTAAACACTTGTTTAAAACGAATGTTTTATTTAAATTGCATTGATTTTTATACAATTGTTATGCAAAATAAATTAGATACCCAGGAAAAAATAGTTCAATCGGCAACAGAGTTATTCCTTGAAAAAGGATATGATAGAACAAGCGTAAGAGAAATTGCATCGAAGGCAAAGATTAATGTTTCGTTAATGAATTACTATTTCAGAAGTAAAGAAATGCTTTTTGAAACTATCATTAATTTATTAATTGGTAAAGCATCTGGTGCTTTAAAGGACGTTTTGAATGCTGATTTAGAACTTAATGAGAAAATTCGGCAATATATTTGTAAGTATATCGATATGCTTATAAGTAACCCATTATTAATTTCTTTTATTTTAGCTGTTTTAAATCGAAATCCGGAGAAATTAACAAAATTGAAGGTTGTCGATAATCTATATAATACAGAAATATTCACAAAACAACTAAATGAAGAATACGAAAAGGGGAATATTAAAAAAATTAATTCTGAACAATTTAATATAAATATGCTTTCGTTAATTGCTTTTCCGTTTGCATTTAAACATCTGATTAATAAAAAGAATAATTTTTCTCAAAAAGAATTTAATGAGTTTATTAAAGAAAGAAAAGAGATAATATTTAATATGCTAATTTGTTATTTAAAACCTTAAGTTATTAACCAAATATAAACTTCTTATGGAAAAAAAGAAATTAATAAAGAAAATGAAATTTCATTATTTAATATTAATGATTTCAATTATTTGGATGTTTTCTTCGTGTTCACCCGAATATATTCCAAATATGGTAAACTCTCCTATGTTAAGTAATCAGGGAGAATTTCAGGCAACTATTGCTACAGGAACCAGTAATTTTGATGCTCAAACTGCATTTGCCATTACCGATAATATCGGAATAATGGTAAACGGGAGTTACGGAAACAATACAAATGATACGACAAATGATTTTCACAAACATGCTTTTATTGAAAGTGGTATAGGTTATTACGATAAGATTGGAGAACAAGGTCGCTATGAAATTTACGGGGGATATGGTTTTGGAAATGCAGAAGGATATTTTGAAGAAGCCACTTATGATTCACAAATAACTAATGCTCATTATAACAGGTTTTTTATACAGCCGGGTATTGGTATTTCAACTGGAATATTTGATGGAAGTTTCTCTCCAAGATTCGTTTTGTTACAAATGAATCCTGAAGGTATAGACTTTGATACAGGTGATTACAATATTTTTATAGAGCCGGTTTTTACAGCCAAAATAGGATTTAAGTATGTGAAATTTGTTACGCAAATTGGATTTTCGATTCCTCTTGGTGAACAAAGTTTAAATTTCAATCATCAGCAATTTATTATGAATGTAGGCTTGAATATTAATCTGGGTAGAAGGTACCATTTTTAATGGCTCATTAAATTTTTTATGACAACAGGAAAGTGCGCGTACTCAAGTTCGTGCACTTTTTTTGCCACATCGTCAGCTGTATCACCAGGTAAAATATTACATTTTGCCTGAAATATGATATTCCCTTTATCGTACTCTTTATTTACATAATGTATGCTTATGCCAGACTCAGCATCCCTGTTTTCTACAACTGCCTCATGAACCTTCATTCCATACATACCTTTCCCACCATATTTTGGTAATAAGGCAGGATGAATATTGATTATTTTATTTGGATAAGCATCAATTAAATATTCCGGGATAAGCCACATAAATCCAGCGAGTACTATAAAGTCTGTTTTATTTTCTTTTAAAATATCAAGAATTTTTTGGGTCTCATAAAAGTCCGGTCGGGAAAAAATATGGTGTTTAATACTGTGATAAATAGCGCGTTGAATTACATATGCGTTTTTATTGTTCGAAAAAATAGCAGAGATTTCAATTTTTTTGTTTTCTTTGAAAAACTTTATAATGTTTTCA